>SMWH01000148.1 GCA_004357005.1 Gammaproteobacteria bacterium | reverse complement strand
GGAAGCCGGGGCCCGTATGAGCGCCCCGTATGAGCGACCGGCAGATCGACCAACTCCTGGTCGAACGGGTTCAGCGCGGTGACAAAGATGCTTTCGATATTCTCGTCCGGAAGTATCAAAACAAGATTGTCAGCCTGATTGGCCGTTATATCCATGACCATGCGGAAACGCTGGATGTCTCACAGGAAACCTTCATCAAGGCCTATCGGGCCATTGGGAAGTTTCGTGGCGACAGCGCGTTCTATACCTGGCTGTACCGGATCGCCATCAATACCGCGAAGAACCACCTGGTGGCCCAGGGTCGCAGGCCGCCACTCAGCGATATTGATCCGCAAGATGCGGAACAATTCGAGGGTTACAACCGTCTCAAGCACAGTGACACGCCGGAACGGGAATTGGAGCGCGCCGAGACACAGGAGCGCATCTACGCGACCATCCAGGCGCTTCCCGACGAATTGCGAGAGGCCATCACGCTGCGTGAGATTGAAGGACTGAGTTACGAAGAAATCGCCGAGGCAATGGATTGCCCGATCGGCACGGTACGTTCCCGCATCTTCAGGGCGCGGGAAACGATTGAAAATGAAATCCGGCCTCTACTGGGACGCGAAGAGTAGAGACTAACAACGCAAAAAACGGATGCCCCGATGAAAGAAAAGACCTCCCAAGAGGACATTTCCTGTTTGCTTGACGGGGAACTTGGCAAATTTCGTTCACGCGCTGCGCTTGAGCGTGTTGAATCCGACCCGGAAGCCCGGGATCACTGGGAACACTACTGCATCATCGGCGACGTCATGCGGCATGTTCCTGTTCTTTTCTCTGATGAACATTTTGCGGACCGCATAGCAGACCGGTTGCGGGCTGAACCGATTGTCCTTGGTCCCGCGCCATGGCGACGTCATGCGGCGCGCGGGGCGTACTGGGGCGGCGGCCTGGCGCTGGCGGCGTCTGTAATGGCGTTTGCCGTGCTGGTTTATCAGGACGCGGGGTTGCCGACAATCCCGGGGGCGAATGAAGAAGTTGCTGCGGCAAACAACCCGGCCGCATTGCCCCAGCGCAATTTGTCGCTGGCCCGCGATCTGGGCATCCAGGCCATCCGGCCGATTCCCGCCGCAGACGGTGGGCCGGGCACTGCCCGTCATGTGGGAATGCAGGCCAGTTCGACGGACCAGATTCGTACGTCGCACCCGGTGTACTACTGGGAAACGCAGCCGCGAGAACGCGACAAGTACAACAGCTATCTGATCAAACATAACCAGTACGCGTCCCGGCAGGGAGGCGCGGGGTTCGTGAACTATGCGCGCGTGGTAAGTGCTGACTACGCGTTGGTTCCCGAGCAGCAAGCTGACGTTCGATCCGACGTGCGATGAGACCGGCGTTGCTCCGTTGGACCGTTCTCGCCGTCTTCGTGGTGGCATGTTCCGGGGTCTCCGCTGATGAGCAAATCGCGGGTAAAGCCTGGCTCGACCGGATGTCCCGGGCCGTCCAATCCCTGAACTACGAGGGCACCTTTATCTATTCCCACGAGGGCGAACTGGAGACCATGTACATCGTTCACCGCGTGGACGAGCACGGTGAACGGGAACGTCTGGTGTCCCTGTCCGGATCACGGCGGGAGATCGTGCGCGAAAACCAGAAAGTCACCTTTTTTTTTACCGATGACCGTTCGGTTGTGGTTGACGAGCGTCTTGCCGGATTGTTTCCATCACTGGGGCGGCAGTTCGAGAAGGTTGGTAACAGTTACCAGTTCGTCATGCTCGGATCCGATCGGGTTGCCGGGCTGGACGCCCGGGTCCTGGATATTCGCCCCAGGGACGGCTTTCGCTACGGTTACCGGCTGTGGCTGGAGGAAAAGAGCGGCATGTTGCTGCGATCGGAACTCCTGGATGAAAGCGAGTTGCCCATCGAACAGGTGATGTTCACATCCATCACTATCGGTGGCCATATCCCGGACAACGCGTTGAAAGCGACTACACGCACCGAGGGTTTTACCTGGTTCCGTGATGAACCGGAACCGGGAACGGAATCCGTTCGCCGCGACTGGATAGTGAAAGCACTTCCCGATGGGTTCGAACTGACGGGATACAGCAGGGAGAAACTCCCGGGACGCGAATCCAGGGTTAGCCATCTGGTATTCAGCGACGGATTGGCGTCGGTGTCTGTCTATGTAGAACCGGCCGGCGAAGAAGAATCCCCGGAGGGTTACTCCCGGATCGGCGGGCTGAGTCTGTACAGCGTGACCGATGGTGAGCACCAGGTGACGGTTGTCGGTGAAGTGCCACAGGTGACCGTCGAAAGCATGGGGCGTTCCGTCGAGCCGATTCGCGTCGCGGGTCAATGATCACGCAGCAAGGGTCGGTGGTATCGTTGTCCGGCGATCGGGCCATTATCGAGACTGAACCCATTCAGCATTGTGAAGCCTGCGCTGCCGGGCGAGGTTGTGGTGCGGGCCTTTTCGCTCGTCTGCTGAGCAGCCGCGCCACGCGGCTGGAAGTACCCAATGATCTGGATGTTGCCACCGGCGATCGCGTCACCATAGGCGTGGACGAGCGGGGGCTGGTGCGGGCATCTCTGCGTCTGTACGGTACGTTTCTAATGGCACTGGTAGTGGGTGCAGCTGCCGGGCACGCTTTGGCGTTGTCCCTGGGCTGGCCGACTGACCCCGTTTCAGTAATGATGGCGGGTATCGCGGTCGTCATGGCGGCGTTTGTGTTACGCCGCAGGCCCGCGAGAGTTGACGCGCGCCTGGTCGGGGATTCCTGATCCACCGCGCATTGAACAAACCGAGGAGTCACATGGAAGCTATGCTACGTACAGCTATGGTGGCGGCGTTGTTATGGATGGCAACAAGTGCCGCGGGATTTACGCAAACATTGCCCGATTTCACCGGGCTCGTGGAGGCAAACGAAAACAGCGTTGTCAACGTGCAGGCCATCCGGTCTGCCAGGACCAATGGCTTCGCGCGTCGGCCTGAATCACCGCACCCGGATTTCGATGAGTTCTGGCAGCGTTTCTTTGGCGCTCCTGGGGACCAGGACCCGGATGCGGAAACCGCGTCCTCGGGTTCCGGGTTCATCATCTCTGCCGATGGTTATATTCTGACCAACCACCATGTGGTGGAAAACGCCGCTGAGGTGCAAGTCAGGCTCAAGGACCGCCGTGTCTACGATGCTGAGGTGATTGGTTCCGATCCGCTCAGCGACATCGCGTTGTTGCGCATTGAATCGAACGGGCTGAACCCGGTCCGCCTTGGTGATTCCAGTGTACTCAAACCCGGGCAATGGGTGCTGGCGATCGGCTCGCCATTCAACTTCGAATACACCGTGACTGCGGGCATCGTAAGCGCCGTCAACCGTAGTTTTCCGAACCAGAACTATGTTCCGTTCATACAGACTGATGTGCCGATCAACCGTGGCAACTCCGGCGGACCGTTGATCAACATGGAAGGCGAAGTAATCGGTATCAACTCACAGATCTACAGCTACACGGGTGGATACATGGGTCTGTCTTTCGCGATTCCCATCGAAGTCGCCATGGATGTCGTGGAGCAACTGAAGACCAACGGCCGTGTCGTGCGCGGCTGGCTGGGCGTCGGGATCCAGGCGGTCGATCAGGACCTGGCCAATGCGCTGGGTCTGAAGAAGGTCATCGGCGCCGCGGTTAACGATGTCATGCCCGGAAGCCCGGCACAGAATGGCGGGTTGCAGGTGGGTGACGTGATCGTGGTCTACGCCGGCCAGGAAGTAACACGCCACAGTGATCTGCCGCCGATGGTGGGTGCAACGGCACCCGGGACATCGGCGCAAATGACTATCGTGCGTGACGGGCGCCGTCAGCCGTTGAAATTGCAGATTGGTGAGCGGCCTGGCGATGATGAAATACTGGTGGCTGAAGCCAATGCAAATGACCGCGATGCCGGACGCCTGGGGCTGATAGTGGATGATTTGACGGCGGAGCAGCGCGCGGATCTGGGGCTTGAAGGCGGTGTGGTCGTTTCTCGCGTGATTGGCCGCAGCGCGCGCAGAGCCGGAATCGCGCCCGGAGATGTCATCGTGACCCTGGACAATCAAAAGGTGGACTCCGCGCGTGCTTTTGAGCGTCGGGCCCACGAGTTCGAGCCGGGTGACACCGTGGCATTGCTGGTCCGGCGTGGCCGGTTATCGACGTTTGTCACCATCCGCATACCGGACGAGAATTAGCCCGGAAAACGGAACAGCTTCGTTTTCGGCAAAAACGGGGGCAAAAACGGGACAGCTTCGTTTTTCCGGACCCGGTCAAATTCCATGGTTGGGCCGGAAAAACGAAGCTGTCCCGTTTTACATCCATGTCCCGAACATGACGTCTGACCGTCGCGAAGAAAGCCTGGAACCCGACATACTGATATGCAAAGGATTCGCAATTTCTCGCTCATCGCGCACATAGACCACGGCAAGTCCACGCTCGCCGACCGGTTTATCCAGTTGTGCGGTGGATTGAGCGAACGTGAAATGGGAGAACAGGTCCTGGACAGCATGGAGCTGGAACGCGAGCGCGGGATCACTATCAAGGCCCAGGCCGTGTCACTGCGCTACAAGGCCCGGGACGGCATGACCTATGAACTGAATTTTATCGACACGCCCGGCCATGTGGATTTTTCCTATGAAGTCTCTCGCTCCCTGGCGGCATGCGAAGGGGCTCTGTTGGTGGTTGATGCCGCCCAGGGTGTTGAAGCCCAGACCGTCGCCAACTGCTATACAGCGGTGGACCAGGGTCTGACAGTAGTGCCGGTCATCAACAAGATCGATCTGCCCAACGCAGATCCGGAAAAAGTAAAACTGGAGATTGGAGAGATCATCGGAATAGATGCGTCAGAGGCTCGATTGATCAGCGCCAAAACCGGTGAAGGGATCCCTGAGTTGCTCGAGACAATCGTGCGGGAGATCCCTCCCCCGGAAGGCGACCCGGACGCACCTTTGCAGGCGCTGATCGTGGACTCCTGGTTCGACAACTACATGGGCGTGATATCGCTGGTACGGGTGGTGAACGGACGATTGAAATCCGGTTCGCGCCTCAAGGTCATCTCCACGGGGCGCAGTCATCCGGTTGAGCAGGTGGGTTTTTTTACACCCAAGCGGCTCAAACGTGACGCGTTGGAGACCGGTGAGGTCGGGTATGTTATTGCCGGAATCAAGGATATCCACGGGGCACCCGTGGGCGATACCCTGACCGATGATGCGCGACCGGCGCAGGAAGCTCTAACTGGTTTTCAGCAGATTCGTCCGAGAGTATTCGCTGGCCTGTTTCCCGTGGACTCGGATGACTACGAGGCGTTCCGGGAAGCGTTGAACAAGTTGCGTCTCAACGACTCGGCGCTTCAATTCGAGCCTGAAACGTCCCAGGCGCTGGGTTTTGGTTTCCGTTGCGGGTTTTTGGGCATGTTGCACATGGAGATCGTCCAGGAACGGCTGGAACGCGAGTACGATCTTGACCTGATTTCCAGCGCACCGACGGTCATCTATGAAGTGCGGACGATGGACGGGGAAGTACGCCGCGTCGACAACCCGTCGAATCTGCCGCCCGTCAACGAGATTGAAGAAATCCGGGAACCCATTATCCGGGCCAACATCCTGGTTCCCCAGGAATACGTGGGGAACGTCATGGGCTTGTGTATCGAAAAACGGGGCATCCAGGTTTCCATGAATTACACGGGAGGGCAGGTATCGCTGGTTTACGAACTGCCCCTGTCCGAGGTAGTCCTTGATTTCTTTGACCGCCTCAAATCAGTCAGCCGCGGTTATGCTTCTTTTGACTATAATCTTGCCCGGTTCCAGGCAGGGCCTTTTGTCCGGCTGGATCTGTTGATCAACGGGGAACGAGTGGATGCCCTGTCCGTGATTGTTCACCGCGAGGAGTCGCGGCGGAGAGGCAGAGATTTGTGCGAGAAAATGAAGGAACTGATTCCCCGACAGATGTTTGAAGTCGCGATTCAGGCTGCCGTTGGCTCGCAGGTTATTTCGCGCTGCACCGTCAAGGCGTTGCGCAAGAATGTGACCGCCAAGTGTTATGGCGGGGATGTGACGCGCAAACGCAAGCTTCTGGAGAAGCAGAAGGCTGGAAAACGCCGGATGAAGCAAGTGGGGCGCGTGAACATACCGCAGGAGGCGTTTCTGGCCGTGTTACGGACGGACAAGAAGTGATGCGGTCAAACAGCAAAAGGAAAGTGTGATGCATCTGGATTTTGCGGGAATCCTGGTTTTTCTGACGGTGGTTACCGGGACGATCTGGGGCATCGATGCGCTCCTGTTCGCGCCGCGCCGCCGCGCTGAGGTTGTGGGTGGCGGCAGCCTGGGAGATGATACCGCCGGCGCGTTGCGGGAACCGGTGGTGGTTGACTATGCTCGCTCCTTCTTTCCCGTGATTCTGATTGTGCTGATCATCCGGTCTTTTCTGTTCGAGCCATTCCGGATTCCCTCGAGTTCGATGATGCCCACGCTGCTCATCGGTGATTTCATTCTGGTCAACAAGTTTGCATATGGTCTGCGGTTGCCGGTGCTCAACACCAAATTCCTGGAATTCGGCGAGCCGCAACGGGGGGATGTGACGGTTTTCCGTTTTCCCAAGGACCCCAGTGTGGATTACATCAAGCGGATCGTTGGCTTGCCCGGAGACAGGATCACCTACCGCGATAAGGTTCTATTCATCAATGGCGAGCGCATGGACCAGCGCCCCCTGGGACGGTTCATGGATAATACCTATCGTGGGGAAATGCGGGGAGCGGATCAACTAATGGAGGACCTGTCGGGCGTTCAGCACGATATTCTGGTCCGCCCCAATGTTCGGGGAAAGAACGTCATTGATTTCGTTGTGCCCGAAGGCCACTTTTTTGCCATGGGTGACAACCGCGACAATAGCAATGACAGCCGGTTCTGGGGGCCGGTGCCGGAGGAAAACCTGGTCGGGAAGGCATTCGCCATATGGATGAATTGGGACCCCAGCCGTAGCGGTTTCCCGGTGGATTTTGGCAGAATCGGGGACTCTATCAACTGATTTCGGGGGCGGAAAATGAAGCATTATCGCAAGAGAGAAGAGGGGATCACGCTCATTGGTTTTCTGCTGGGGCTTACCCTGGTGGCCTTCGCGGCGGTCATGGTCATGAAGATCGTGCCCATGTATACGGAGTACTACAACATCTCCAAGGCTATGGACGGAATCGCCGCGGAGGCTGGTCTTGCAAACAAGACCAACTATCAGATCAGGTCGGCCCTGTTCCGGCGGCTGCAGACCAACTATGTGCGCAGCGTTGACGAAAAGGACATCCACATTGTTCGAAAGAATGGTGTACGTGTGAACATTTCCTACGAGGTGCGGAAAGGGCTGATAGCCAATCTCGATGTGGTCGCCAGTTTTGACAAGGAAGTCGTGCTAAGTGGCTAGCCGGCTGTTGAAAAACTCTCAGGTGACACGATAGGTTGTTGAATACCGATTCAGAATGCTCATGTACTGTGTGTACACCCCGTTTTTTCGCCGCCCATTGTTGAGCCTGAGTCGTGTGTCGTACTCACTGGGGGGTATTTCAATAGTCTGCTGGTGAACACGCCTCGTCTGCCCAATCTGTCTTACCGGTTTGACCAGCCGGACTATCTGAAAGATGCGCTGACCCACCGCAGCGCGGGTACCCGCAATAACGAGCGGCTCGAGTTTCTTGGTGACGGTGTCGTTAACTTCATCGTCGCCGCGATGCTGTATGAATACTTTCCGGAAGCTGAAGAAGGTCAGTTGAGCCGGATGCGCGCCCGGCTGGTACGCAAGGAGACACTTGCTGAGCTCGCGCGGGAACTGGATCTGGGTGAATGCCTCAGGTTGGGGCCGGGCGAGCTCAAGAGTGGCGGACATCAACGGGATTCAATTCTGGCCAATGCTCTTGAGGCGATCATTGGAGCGGTATTCCTGGATGGTGGTTTTTCTGCCGCCGAATCGTTCGTCATAAACCTTTACGGCACACGACTTCGGGAGGAGCCTGGCGCGGATGAGATGAAGGATCCCAAGACGCGCCTGCAGGAATATCTTCAGGCGCGCCAGTTGTCCCTGCCTGAGTATGTGCTGGTGCGCACCAGTGGACGTGAGCACCAGAGGATGTTCGACGTGAAGTGCCGCATCATCGAACTGGGAGTCCACGCGGATGGAGTGGGTGCGAGCCGGCGAAAAGCCGAACAGGCATCTGCCGACGCAGCGCTGACGAGATTAGAAGAAATCGAAAACTCATCGTCTGATTCTGATGACTGAACAGGAGCAGCGTTGCGGCTATGTGGCCATTGTGGGGCGACCCAACGTTGGCAAGTCGACACTGCTTAATCGTCTCGTCGGCGAAAAGATAAGTATTACTACGCCGAAGCCCCAGACTACCCGTCACCGGATTCTTGGCATCCAGACCTCCGATCGGGGCCAGGTGGTTTATGTGGATACGCCCGGCATCCACGGTGGCCAGCGTAAAGCCATCAACCGGTACATGAACCGCACCGCCTCCGCGGCAATGTACGACGTGGACCTCATCCTCTTTGTGATTGAAGCCGAAGGTTGGCGACGGGACGATGATCGAGTTCTTGAGCGACTAAGGGCAGTGAACAAACCCGTCATGCTGGTCATCAACAAGGTGGATCGACTCAAGGACAAGACGGCGTTGTTGAAACTGATCGAGGAATCCAGTCGTCGGTATGCCTTCCAGGAGGTCGTGCCGCTGTCCGCGCTCAGCGGCGATGGCGTTGAGCGCCTGGACGAACTGGTCCCGAAGTCCCTGCCTTTTTCCCAACCCCTGTTCGATGCGGATCAACTGACTGATCGGAGCGAGCGGTTCCTGGCTGCCGAGTTCATACGTGAACATCTGACCCGCCGGCTCCGGGATGAGATCCCCTATTCATTGACGGTCGAGATCGAAGACTTCACACACGAAGATAAGCTGTACCACGTCAGCGCGGTGATCTGGGTTGAGCGCGAAAGCCAGAAAGGTATCGTCATTGGCCAGAAGGGGAGTAATCTGAAGGAAGTCGGGCAGCGTGCGCGTGCCGACATGGAGCGTCTGCTCGGGACACAGGTCGTGCTCAAGCTGTGGGTAAAGACGAAAACCGGCTGGAGTGATGACGAGCGCGCCCTGGCACGTTTCGGTTACGAGGGCTGAGAATGCGCGTATCCCTGGAACCGGGTTGGGTTCTGCACACTCGTCCGTACCGTGAGACCAGCATGCTCGTGGAGGCCTTTACGCGGGGACATGGTCGCATCGGGCTGGTAGCCCGCGGTGCCCGGGGTGCCAAGTCGCGCCT
>SMWH01000147.1 GCA_004357005.1 Gammaproteobacteria bacterium | reverse complement strand
GCCTTTGTCATCGTGGTTCTGTTCGATTGCGGCGGCCACGGTGCGCGATACGCCCAGGCCGTAACAACCCATGGGCATTTCGATGGCTTTGCCCTTTTCATCGAGGACTACCGCGTGCATGGCTTTGCTGTACTTGGTCCCCAACTGGAATACGTGACCCACTTCGATCCCGCGCACTATTTCGAGGGTGCCTTTGCCGTCCGGGCTCGGATCACCCTCCACCACATTGCGCAGATCGGCCACCTCGGGTTCGGGAAGATCCCTGCCCCAGTTGACGCCGGTGAGGTGTTTGCCGTCTTCGTTGGCGCCGCAAACGAAATCCGCCAGATGGGCGGCGCTGCGATCGGCAATGACCCGACAGCCAAGACCCACGGGACCTACGGAGCCCAGGCTGGCTCCTGTCAGCTTGCGGATATCCTTCTCATCGAGAAACTCCAGCGGCGAGGCCAATTGCTTCAGCTTCACCGCTTTGGCCTCGTTAAGATGATGGTCGCCGCGGATCACCACAGCGACGGGTTGTTCGTCGCCGCCTTTCAGCAGGAGCGTCTTGGCGCATCGATCAGCCGGCACCTTCAGGGCCGCCGTAACTTGCTCGATGGTGGCCACTCCGGGCGTGTCCACGCTTTTCATTTCTGCCGAAGCTTTGGCGCGTTCACCCGGCGGCGCCTGCGCCTCGGCCTTTTCGACGTTGGCGGCGTAGTCGCTGTCCGGGCAAAAGGCGATGGCGTCTTCCCCCGTATCAGCCAGCACCATGAATTCATGATTGGTGCCGCCACCGATTTCGCCGGGATCCGCCTGCACCGCGCGGAACTTCAAACCCAGACGATCGAAGATGCGCGTATAAGCGTCGTACATGGCCTGATAGGTCTCTTCCAGCGATGCGTCATTCATATGAAAAGAGTAGGCGTCCTTCATCAGGAACTCCCGGGCCCGCATCACACCGAAACGGGGGCGGATTTCGTCCCGGAATTTCCACTGAATCTGGTAGTAGGTCACCGGCAGTTGTTTGTAACTGCGGATCTCGTTACGCGCGAAGTCCGTGATGACTTCCTCATGGGTGGGGCCGAAACAGTACTCCCGGCCGCCGCGATCCTGGATTTTCAGCAGCAAGCCGCCATAGATCTCCCAGCGCTCACTTTCCTGCCAGAGTTCGGCCGGTTGAATCGCCGGCATCAGCATCTCCAGCGCGCCAGCCCGGTCCATTTCCTGCCGGACGATGTTCTCGACCTTGCGCAACACGCGGTAACCCAGCGGCGACCACATATAGATGCCCGCCGCGAGCTTGCGGATCATTCCCGATCGCAGCATCAGCCGGTGGCTGACGATTTCCGCGTCCGCGGGCGTTTCCTTGACGGTCGCCAGATGAAAGTCGGTGGTTCGCATGATTCCCTTATAGGTGAACGAGGCCCCCGGTTTCCGTTGGCCGCAATTCTAGCGGTGCGTGGTGGATGAGGTATAGCGGAAGCGCCGAAAATGCCGGCGCCGCTCAGTTCTGACAGTATCTCGCGACGTCCTGACGCGCCTGCTCGACGGCTGCGAGGCGCTCGTCGTCGGTGAGTTGGCGCATCGAGCCGTCAGCGCCGGGTACCATGACCCGTGTCCGGCTTTCGACCGTGATGAGGTTCTGTTGGGAGATCTGGCAGTTCTGTTCCATCGCGGCTTTTTCGGCCCGCGAGAGCCGGCGTTTCTGCTGGGCCGCATCCTGCTCACTCAGATAGTCATCCACGCGCTGGTCGAGCGAACTCTGTGCTCCAGTGGAAGCATTTCCGGTGGCGGTTGTCGGCGCCGGGGTCGTCGGCGAACGTACTTGAACGTTCTTCAGTTCGTATTCCTGGTTTTCGGGGGGTTGCTGGGAGAAGTGACGTACGCCGTCTTCGTCCACCCAGGTGTAGACCGCTTCGCTCATGGCCGCCGGCGCTGCGCACAGCAAGACCAGCATTGTGAGTGCCGACGCGAACCGCGATCTGCGATGAGACATTGCAACTCCGGGATCAGACATGGGCGACTCATTATCAGCGCCAGCCGGGGCCGGAGGCAAGGGCGCAGTCGACGGGCCATAATGGAAGAACTAATGGGCCAATATTGGATATTTCCGGCGTCTTGGGAGTTGGAACGTGCATCACTATCTATCTGGGGACATCGACACAGGCCTGATCGGGTCACGCCGCGTGGCGGTATTGGGTTATGGCGCTCAGGGCAGGGCGCAGGCTTTGAACCTGAACGACGAGGGGGTCGATACGGTGATCGGGCTCCGAAAGGGTTCGGATTCCGTGGCGCGTGTCGCGGCTGACGGTCTGCAAGCGGCGGAGATCCCGGACGCGGTTTCCAGCGCAGACCTCGTGATGTTCATGTTGCCCGATGACGTACAGCCGGGCGTGTGGGTGGAACTGGTGGAACCATATCTGAGAGAAGGCGCCGCCGTGGGATTCGCTCACGGTTTCAACATTCATTACAAGCGTATCGAACCCAGGGAGGATCTGGACGTGATCCTCGTGGCGCCGAAAGGCGCTGCCCGGGAGGTGCGTGGTGCGTATCAATCCGGTTCGGGGGTCGTTTTCCTGATCGCCGTCGCGCAGGACGCCACGGGCCAGGCACAACAATTGGCATTGTCATACGCCGGCGCGCAAGGGGCGGGCCATGTCGGGATCTTGCCCACGACTTTCAAGGAAGAAACGGAAACCGATCTTTTCGGGGAACAGGCCGTGTTGTGCGGGGGCCTCGGCGAACTGGTGCTGGCTGGTTTTGAGACCCTGACCGACGCAGGTTATCCACCGGAGCTGGCCTATTTCGAATGTCTGCATGAACTCAGATTCATCATCGATCTGCTCCAGGAGGGCGGCTTCTCCCGCATGCATGAGGTCATATCCACCACCGCGGCTTTTGGCGCGGTTACTCGCGGTCCGAGGCTTATCGACAAAAGCGCACGTGTCCGAATGGTGCGAATCCTCGAGGATATCCGCAGCGGGCGATTCGCCGAGGAGTTCCTCGCCGACAGCGAGGACGGCTCCCCCACCCTGGATGCGGCGCGGAAACGGCTCGCGGATCATCCGGTCGAGAAGACCGGCGCGGCGCTGCGCCGGATGATGAGAGGAGGTCGCGCGCCGGACGGACCGGACGAATCCGGCTAGACGCCCGGGCAGGCGCGTATTAGGGTAGCCGCGACGAAAGCCACCACGGAGCCGCCATTTGGCCAAGGGTAAAAAACGCGGACGGGGCATTTATCTGCTGCCCAATCTGCTCACGACAGCGGCGCTGTTTGCCGGTTTTTATGCCATTGTTGCGGCCATCGTGGGCCGCTACGTTCCGGCGGCCATGGCGATATTCGTGGCCGGGATCCTCGACGGCCTGGATGGGCGCATTGCGCGGCTGACCAATACCCAAAGCGAGTTCGGAGTGCAGTACGACAGCATGTCCGACATGGTGTCATTCGGGGTCGCGCCAGCGGTGATCGTTTACGCCTGGTCCCTGTCCAGTATGGGAGAACTGGGCAATGTTTGGGGCAAGGTCGGGTGGCTTGCGGCGTTTTTGTACGCGGCTTGCGCCGCGCTGCGGCTCGCGCGTTTCAACGCCCAGTCCGGCGTAGCCGACAAGGAGTATTTCCAGGGGCTCGCGAGTCCGGCTGCGGCCGGGTTGTTGGCCAGCATGGTCTGGGTTGCGGAGGATTTCGGCTTGTCCGGGGAGGCGTTGCGAACGCCGACACTATTGGTCACGCTGCTCGCAGCAGGTCTCATGGTAAGCAAAGTGCGTTATTTCAGTTTCAAGAGCATCGCGGTCAAGGACAAGGTGCCTTTTGTGGCAATGCTGTTGCTGGTGCTCATATTCGTGTTGTTGGCCATCGACACACCCAAAGTCTTGTTCGGAGTGGCCGTGGTTTATCTGTTGTCCGGACCCGTGATGACGTTGTTCGGGATCTATCGTCAACGCGGCAGGCGCCGATCTGCTCGAGAAAAATCGTGAACGTCAGCGAACAGGGTGAATGTATTTTGCATCTCGAATTCGAGGCGCGCGTCGATAACCTCAAGGCGATTCGCCCGCAGGTGGATGAAACCGCGGTGGCTGAAGGTTTCGATGAAAAGACAGCGGATCAGCTGGTGCTGGCCATTGACGAAGCCTGTGCCAACGTTATTCGTCACGCCTACGAATACAAACCGGGGTCGGTCATTCTCAATATTTACAGGGAAGACGGTGACCTGGTTTTCGTGCTGGAGGATTTCGCCGAAAGTATTGATTGTTCGAGCATCAAACCGCGAAAGCTGGATGAAGTACGCCCGGGTGGTCTCGGCCTCAACCTGATCGATCAGATCATGGACAGCTGGGAATTTGTCAACTCCGCCGATGGGAAAGGCAATGTGCTGATCATGAAAAAACAACTACCAAAGAAAGCGAAAACTGCTCATGTCCAAATGTGAAGTACAGGATCAGGCCGGCTTTGCGCTGGTTGTGGTCGAAGGGGAGGTCGATATGTCGTGGTCGAACGATCTGCGTCAGGCCATCCTGGGGCCGCTGAACGCCGGGCGTCCGTGCATGGTCGATCTGTCGGCCGTCGCATACATCGACAGCTCGGGGATCGCCGCTCTGGTCGAGGGATACCAGAAAGCAAAGGGGGCCGGGACCTTTTTCGGGCTGGTAGCGGTGAGCGACGCCGTGCGCAGCGTCCTTGAGTTGGCGAGACTGGACCAGGTTTTTCCCATGTACGAGAACCTGGAACAGGCCGAAGCCTCGTTGAGCTAGTACGTGGCGGCGCAGACGCTCTCCCGAATGGTCTCCCGCGTCAGCCGCGACATGCTGCGCGGCGTGTCCGATTTTGGCTATCTGATCGCGCTGTTGGGCGAATCCTTCTACTGGCCTGTGTTCGGGCCGCGGCGCAAACAACCGGTGCGTATCGAGGCCGTATTCACCCAGATGATGCAAATAGGCGTCGAGGCAATACCGATCCTCGCCGTCCTCACGATGGCGGTGGGCATCATGCTCGCCATCCAGCTCGTCAACACCCTCGAGTTGTTCGGGGTCGAGAGCCAGGTCGTACTGGCCGTGGCCAAGGCGATGACCCGGGAGTTCGGGGCATTGATGACGGCGATCCTGCTGGCGGGCCGTTCCGGCTCGGCGCTCGCCGCCCGCATCGGGTCCATGGTGGTGTCCCAGGAGATCGAAGCCCTGCGGGTCATGGGCATCGACCCGGTTCGTTATCTCGTGGTCCCGGCGGTGATCGCCTTCGCGATCATGACGCCGGCCCTGGTCGTGCTGGCGGACGCCATGGGCATCATCGGCGGCGGCCTGTTCAGTACCGGGCCGCTGAACATGACCATGGAAACCTATATCCGGACCAGCATCGAGGTGCTCACCGTGGGTGATGTCATGCAGGGTCTGAGCAAGGGCCTGGTATTCGGTATCCTGATCGCGCTGGTGGGCTGCAGTGCCGGTTTCAGCGTGCGCGGCGGCGCCGAGGGTGTGGGCCGGGCGACGACCCGGGCCGTCGTGCTCTCGCTCACATATGTGATCATCGTTGACATGATGTTTACCTGGTTCATGAACGTGTGATGCCGAAAAAAACGGCACAACCGGCAGAGTACGTCCTCGAAGTCGAGGATCTGGTGGTGGAGTACGGACGGCGTCGCATCCTGGACGGCATCAGCATGAACGTGCGTGCCGGCGAGATCATGGTGATCATGGGTGGCAGCGGCTCCGGCAAGAGCACTCTCCTGCGGCATCTGCTGGGCCTGGAGGTGCCGGCCGGTGGAACGGTCCGGATGCTGGGTCGTGATGTCAGCGAGATGACCAACACCGAGATGGATGATTTGCGGCAGCATGTTGGTGTGTCCTTTCAGAGCGGCGCCCTGTTTACCTCCATGAGTGTTGGCGAAAATGTTGCCTTGCCTCTGCGCGAACGCCAGAACCTGGACGACAATACGATCCGGATCATGACGAGGCTCAAGCTCGAACTGGTCAGCCTGGCGGGGTTCGAAAACCTCATGCCCTCGCAACTTTCCGGTGGCATGATCAAGCGTGCCGCCTTCGCCCGGGCCATCGTCATGGACCCAAAGCTCGTTTTTTTCGATGAGCCCTCCGCTGGATTGGACCCGGTGGTGTCGGCGGAACTCGACGAACTCATTATCAAACTGCGCGATGCTCTGGGAACGACCATCATAGTCGTCACCCATGAACTGGAGAGTGCATTCCGAATCGCGGATCGCATTACGGTCCTGGATCATGGGCGGGTGCTCGTTACCGACACCGTGGACGCCGTGCGCAACTGCCAGGACCAGCGGGTGCAGGATCTTCTCAATCGCACGCCACGCGAGATGAAGATCGATGCGGATGATTATCTGCGCCGCCTGACCGAGGAAGAACCCGAATATGTGGACTAGGGGAGCCAGATGAAACGCCAGCACATCAACTATCTCGTCGTCGGTGTCGTCACGATTGCATTGTTCGGGTTGCTCGGAGTCGTCCTGCTCAAGATCATAGGCCGGAGTGGTCCGATGGACAGCTATTACGTGCACTATCGCGCCGTGGCGGGGCTGCAAAATGGCACCGCCGTTTTTTACGAAGGATTTCCCGTCGGGCAGGTGGACCTGGTCACGCCGGAGCGGACGGAGGATTTCACGCGCTTCCGGGTGGATGTCAGCATCACCAGGGGATGGCAGATCCCCGACAACTCCCAAGCCACGATTTCCACGGGGCTGCTGGCGGGTGTGGCCATCGATATCAAGGAAGGCGACAGCCAACGAATGCTGACTCCGGGCAGCGAAATCCCCGCCGTGGACGGTGTCGGGTTCATGGCGGCCCTGAACGACATCGCCAACGACATGCGCAATCTGTC
>SMWH01000146.1 GCA_004357005.1 Gammaproteobacteria bacterium | reverse complement strand
TTGCAGAGCTTTTTCCACACGTTCAAGGTCCTCCGCAGTGTCCACTCCCGCAGGGGGCGCGCCGTCTGCGATCGCCACGTGGATCGGAATCGCCAGGTAGAGGGCGCGCAACTGCTCGAGGGATTCGGTCTGCTCTATCGCCGGAGCCGGCGTAGCGGCCAGTCGGCGCAACACACGTGCGCGATACGCATAAATCCCGATGTGACGGTAACTGCTGGAGCCCTCGGGCAGCTGTCCCGGCGCGGCGGCAGGGTCATTCTGGCGCCAGGGAATCGGCGCCCGGCTGAAATAGAGCGCATAACCCTCCGCGTCGCGCACCACCTTGACGACGTCGGGTGCGAAAAATTCTTCAGCGTCCGTGATCGGCGCGCACAGTGTGGCTATGCCGGCGCGTTGATGGTTCGCCAGATCATCGGCAACCCGGTCCAGCAACGCTGGATCGATCAACGGCTCATCACCTTGCAGGTTCACGATAATCTGGTCTTCATCCCAGTTGTATTGCCCGGCACATTCGGCCAGACGGTCCGTGCCGGAGCGGTGTTGCGACCCGGTCATGCAAACCTCGGCGCCAAAACCGCGTCCGGCTGCCGCGATACGTTCATCATCCGTCGCAATGATGACCTTGTCTGCCTGGCTCGCGATCGCGCGTTCCCACACATGCTGGACCAGCGGTTTGCCGGCAAGTTCCCGCAGTGCCTTGCCGGGCAAACGCGTCGATTCATAGCGGGCGGGAATCGCAATGATGAACGATTTGCTCATGATCTCCGGTTCATTTCGACGTTGCCCAGCGCTGCCAGCGTTTCACGCAGCGCCGATTCAAAACCCTCATCCACCTGTGCGGTCACCGGAACGAACCAGAGGCTTCCCTTGTCGAAAGCCGCGCATTTCACCGCATCTTTTTCGGTCATGAGCACCGTCGTGTCGTGCCCAAAGTCCAGATCGCCGGCGCTGAAGGCATGATGATCGGGAAATGGGTGTTCTGAGACCTCGATACCCGACTCATGGAGCATGTCGAAAAACCGCGCCGGGTTACCAATGCCCGCCACGGCGTGCACGTGTTGGCCCTTGAGGGCTGACAAGGATTCAGCTCCCACGCGATGCGGGTCCACGGGAAGTACCGCGTTTCCGCTCAACACCATGGTATGACCGCCGTGTTCACTAGCGCCGTTGTACACCTTGAAATCAACCTGACTCAGTCTCGCCGCGGGTTCACGCAGAGGCCCCGCTGGCAGCAGGTAACCGTTACCCAGTCCCCTGTTGCCGTCGATCACGGCAATTTCCACATCCCGTCCCAGACGATAATGCTGAAGCCCGTCATCACACACAACGATATCGCAGTCAGCATCCCGGGTAAGCATTTGCCCGGCCGCGACCCGATCCGGACCAGCGGCCAGCCGCTCCACTCCGCGTTTTGCCAGCAAGACGGACTCATCCCCGACCTCGGCGGGATCACTGTTTGCCGTTACCCGTTGCGGCCATTGACGGGCGTTCCCGCCGTAACCACGGGTGATCACGCCGGGTCGCCAACCCTGTTCTTCGAGCCAGCGATAGAGCCACAGGACCAGGGGAGTTTTGCCGGTGCCACCCACGGCGATATTGCCCGCGACGATCACCGGGCACGACAGGCGCCGAATCCGTAACCAGCCGGCTCGATACAACGCGAGCCGGGCGCGTGCCAACACCCCGAACGATGCCGAAAAGGGCCGCAGCCACAGGGGCGGCGGGTCTTTGCGGTACCAGACACTTTCCAGCCAACGCGTCAGCCAGCCGGCAGCACCAGACGGTGGGGTTTCAGTGGGCATCCACCGGCGCCGGTTCGGACTCATCCCTGAACTGCATCCGGTACAGCGCCGCGTAGAGTCCACCCTTGTCGAGCAACTTCTGGTGTGTCCCGATTTCCACTACCTCACCGTTGTCCATCACCACCACCTGATCCGCATTTTCCACGGTGGACAAACGATGCGCGATGATGATCGTGGTGCGTTGGCGCATCAGCTCGTCGGTCGCCTCACGAATCACTTTCTCGGCTTCCGTGTCCAGAGAAGAAGTCGCCTCATCCATGATGAGAATAGGAGAATCCCGCAACAACGCGCGGGCGATGGCCAGACGTTGACGTTGCCCCCCGGACAGCAATACCCCGTTTTCTCCCACCAGGGTATCCAGCCCATCGGGCATGCGCTCGATAAACTCCATCGCATAGGCGGCTTGTGCGGCGCGGATAATGTCGTCATCGGATGCATCGGCGAGATCACCGTAAGCGATGTTTCGCCGTATCGTGTCATTGAACAGGGTGATGTCCTGGCTCACCAGCGAGATCTGGCTGCGGAGGTCCGCGAGCTTGTACTCACGCACGTCCCGGTCGTCCAGACACACCGCACCTTCCGTGGGGTCATAAAAACGAGGTATCAGGCTGATCAAAGTGGACTTCCCGCTTCCGGACCGCCCGACGATCGCCGTTACTTTACCTGGCGGTACCTGAAAAGAAATATTTTTGAGAACGGGTCCCTTCTCCGGATCGTAGACCTTGGTCACATTCCGGAACTCCAGCAGGCCATCGACCTCGTCGAGCGAAATCTTGCCCTCATCGGTTTCCTCGGTGATATCGAGCAACTCGAATACGCTATCGGCTGCGGCGATCCCGCGTTGCAGCGTCGCGGCGATCCCGGTAAGCCGTTTCATCGCCGGCAACATCATCATCATGGCTGCTATGAAAGACATGAATGTGCCGACCGTGATGTCCGGGTCGCGGGTCGCCAGGTAAATCACCAGTGCGAGCACCAATGAACCCGCAAGTTGCACAACCCCGGAACTCACCGCGTTCGTCGCCATCATCTTCATGTTCAGCTGACGGTTCGCTTCGTTCGCCTTGTCGAAGTGCTGAGCCTCATATGCCTGGCCGCCAAAGGTCTTGACCACCTTGTGCCCCTCAACCGCCTCTTCGGTCACGTGCGTGACATCGCCCATGGATGCCTGTATGCGCGTGCTGATGGCACGGAAGCGTTTGCTGATGACGCGAACGATGATCGCCACCGCCGGAGCCAGAATCAGCATGGTCAAGGTCAGCGACGGACTGTGATACAGCATCAGGGCCACGAGAAAAACGATCGTGAGACCATCCCTGATCGCCACGGTTATCGCAGTGCTCGAGGCCTGTGCCAGTTGTTCCACGTTATAAGTAAACATGGAAATGATGTGTCCCGATGATGCGTTATCGTAATAGCTGGACGGAAGCCTGAGCAGGTGATTGAACATCTGTTCGCGCAGGTCACGTATCACTTTCCGGCCCACCCAGGCGAGGCCGTACATCCCCATAAAACCGCCGGCGCCGCGAATGAGGAACATGACGATGATCATCACCGGGAACCACTTGATCACGAAGGGATCCTGATCCACGAAACCGCCATCCAGCATTGGTTTCATCATGAACGCGAAAGCGGCCTGGGTCGCCGCATCAATAGCCATCCCCAGGGAGGCGATGATGAGCACCGGCCAATACGGCGTCACGTAGCGGAGCAGACGTCGATAAACGGCCGTGCTGGATTCAGCGGTCATGCGGTTACTGGTTTTCTGCGGCCCGGACGGTCGCTATTCGCAGCTTCGTAAACCCCAGACGGCCGGCGGCATCCATGGCGGTGACCACGGCCTGATGAGGAGTACGGGCATCGGCGCGAATCGTAATGACCTGGTCACGCCGCTGACCCGCCGCCTTTGCCAGTTCATTGCGCAGCGTTTGGGACGTCGCATCGAACAGTTCGTTTTGCCCAATAAAGAACCTGCCACTGGCATCAATAATGATTTCGATGGTATCGGGGTCCACGGTCTGTTCTGCATCGGCCGAGGCTTTGGGCAGGTCCACGTGCAATTGGGAGAAACGGTCGAAAGTGGTGCTCACCATGAAAAAAATCAACAGCAGAAACACAACATCGATCAGGGCCGTCATGCTGACCTCCGGCTCTTCGCGATGCTGTTGGTCGGGCTGCAGGTTCACGGCCCCGTCGCCTGACTGGCGGAACGAGCTTTCGGCGCCGCGGTGCCCGGCGGATGGCTGTCCTGCTCTTCCAGCGCCGCCACCAGCTTGAAAGCCTGGTCCTCCATGGTGATCACCAGTTCACCGATGCGGCCGCGAAAATACCGATAGAACATCAGGCTCGGGATCGCCACCGTCAGCCCCGCGGCTGTGGTAACCAGGGCTTCGGATATACCCCCCGCCAGCGCATTGGCATTGCCCACACCCTGTTCGAGAATCATCGAAAACACCTTGATCATGCCGATCACCGTGCCCAACAGTCCCAGCAGCGGACTGATGACGGCGATGGTGCCCAGCGTGTTCAGGAAACGCTCGAGTTCGTGAACCACGTGCCGGCCAGTGTCTTCGATCACTTCCATGATGATGATGCGTGGTTTGTGCCGGTTCTCCAGCCCCGCCGCCAGCAGGCGCCCCAGTGGCGAATTGCGCCGCAACGCGTCGATGTGTTTGGCGCCCAGGTCCTTGGCCCTGGCCCACTGCCAAGCCTGATCGAGAAGCGGTTTGGGGGTCACCGCGCTGCGCCTCAGGGACCAGAATCGCTCGACGATAATGCCCATGGCGACGGCAGAACACAGGAGGATGGGGATCATCAACCAGCCCCCGGCCAGCACGATTTCAAGCACGTTTATCGGTCTCCGGCGTGTTATCTGAGCGCGTGAATTCTACTTGATTTAACCTTAAGACTCAGTGTACTAAATTGCTGGAAGTTACTGTTTCAGGGGCAAAAAGTCGAGTCTGCACTTGTACGCAGAGGCCAGATGAAGTAGCTTGCTAAGCA
Source organism: Gammaproteobacteria bacterium (assembly GCA_004357005.1). Classification (GTDB taxonomy): domain Bacteria; phylum Pseudomonadota; class Gammaproteobacteria; order SMWH01; family SMWH01; genus SMWH01. Next base: position 3,318 of record SMWH01000146.1, on the reverse strand, counting down.
CGCAGGCGCCTGTTTTTACACCTTTTTTTGACCGGCGACGCCCATGATAGACCGGAACCCGCCACCGCAATGCCGGACCTCTCCCTAGAATCCCAGAACGAAGACCTCGAAGAACAGGGCAGCGGACGCGAACACTGGATCGATGTCCATCGCATGCGGCTGACGGGACTGTTGTTCCTGTGTTTCGCGGCCACAGGCATCGTGCTGGGCGGGTTGCTCGCCCTGCCTTTCGAGCACTGGAACCAGGGCCACCTCCCCCTGATCTGGCTGAGCACCCTGGTGATCATCAATGTCCTGGCTGTGGCTACTTTCGCGCTCCTCCGGGACCCGCAAAAAGCCGCTGAACATTCCGTTGCCTGCCACTACGCCATCGGGACCATGGCTGTCCTGGCGGGTGTGGCCTGGGGTGCGGCGCCGTTTATATTCGACCCGGCACTGCCCGCCGCGGACACATCCATGTACACCATCGTGCTGGTGGCTGTACTCGCTATTGGCGTGCTCGTGTTGTCACCCCTCCCGGTGGCCATGTGGGCATTTCTGGGTCCCTTTCTTGCCGGGTTGGGCGCCAAACTCCTGTTGTCCGGCGCTGTATTGCCCAACTCGCTGCTGCTGGCGGTTTTCGTCGCAGGAGGCGCCACGATCGCCACCGCCTATCTGATGCAACACCGCCTGGACGCGTTGCTCGACAGCGCGGCGAAGGGACGGCAACTCGCCAAACAGGCAGTGCGTCTGAAAAAACGCCTTACGAGCGAATTGGCACTTCGCCAACAGATCGAAGCTGATTTGCAAAACGCTTTGCGCAACGCCGAATCCGCAAACGTGGCCAAGAGCGAATTCCTGGCGACCATGAGCCACGAGATCCGCACGCCCCTCAACGGCGTCCTGCCGTTGCTGGATATTCTGCGTGACACGAACCTGGACCGCGAACAGCGGGAACTGGTGCATACCGCTTACAGTTCGTCGCAGCACCTGCTCAAGATCATCGACGATGTGCTGGATTACTCGAAGATCGAATCGGGCAGACTCGAGCTCGAAATCATCGAGATGAACCTCAAGGAGCTGGTGGAAGAACTGGTGATGCTCATGAGTCCCAGCGCCAAACGCAAAGGCGTCAAGATCACCTATCACATCAGCCCCGACGTGCGCCCTCTCGTGCGTGGTGATCCCATTCGAATCCGTCAGATCGTGACCAACCTGATAGGCAATTCCATCAAGTTCACCGAGCGCGGCTATATCTCGATCAATATCAGCAAGCGCCATGAGACCCGCGAGTCGGTTGATCTGCTCTTCACCGTAAAGGACACGGGCGTTGGCATGTCGGAACAGACCGCGCGCCGGCTGTTCAAACCGTTTTCCCAGGCCGATGCCTCAACGACGCGCACCCACGGTGGGACCGGCTTGGGTCTGGTGATCTGCAAACGCCTGGTTGATCTCATGAAGGGCCAGATCGGCGTTCGTTCAGAACCCGGGAAGGGATCCGTTTTCTGGTTCCTCGCACCGTTGCAAAAGTCGCTCAGCGACATTCCCGCCGCACGGACCGAGCTCACGGGCTCACGGCTGCTCTTCGTTGGCGTAGACAGCGATCATTACCACGAATTTGCGGAACACCTGAAAGAGTGGGGCCTGATTCATGACCGCGCCGAATCCAAGGAAGAAGCGCTTCAGAAACTCAAGTCGTCCGCTTCACTGGGTGCGAGTTGGGCTTTTGAAGGCGTTTTGATTGACATGAAAACGTGCCGCCACCTGGCCGTCGGGCTGGCCAGCGACATCAGGTCAGACGACCAGCTGGAAGGAGTCAAGGTGGTTCTCTTCGGGCGTGCCAGCGATCTCAGCGACGAGATCCAGGAATTCGGCGTAAGAAACGTACTGGACAGCTCTCTGACCACGCAGCAATTGCGTTTAATGCTCGAATCCGTGCTCGGTGTCGAGGAACCGGGCGAATCTGATGCCGGCAACCTGATCGACAAGCGCCCGATCCTCATGTCCGCCCCGGCGCGCGAACACGCGGTAATGGAAGCAGAAGATTTCAACCGCCCGTCGGAGCCGGAAGAACTGGAGTTCGAAGACACGGTCGAATCGCAAGACGACGCCAGCTTTAATCTGCCCGGCCGGGTGCTGCTGGTAGAGGATAACCCGGTCAATCTGCGCGTCGCGCAGCGCCTCCTCAAGCTGATCGGCGTACGTTACAGCACCGCGACCAACGGCAAGGAAGCGCTGGATACGCTGGAACGCCAGCACTGTGATGCGGTGCTTCTGGATTGCCAAATGCCCGACATGGACGGTTACGATGTGACGCGCGCGATCCGTTTCTGGGAGTTGGCCGAAAAACGTCCACGCTTGCCCATCATAGCCATGACGGCACATGCGATGGCCGGTGATCGGGAAAAGTGTCTCGCTGTGGGCATGGACGACTACCTGGCCAAACCACTGAAAAAAGATGTCCTCGAAGACAAGCTGCGCAAATGGTTGACGGGCGCCGATGATCCCGAAACGGATTCGACGGTCGCAGCCATCCACCCGGCTCAGGAGCGGGGTTCTGTGTGACCGCCATTGACCGGGTGATCGTGGATGAAATCGCCGAGATCATGGGAGAGGAATTCCCCGACCTCGTACGCACCTATCTCGATTCTGCTCCCCTTTTGATTCACCAACTGGAAAATGCTGCTCACCAGGACGGCATCGATGTCCTGATAGGCCCGGCCCATTCCCTCAAGGCCAGCAGCAATGATCTGGGCGCCCTGCAACTGGCGGAAGTCGCCCAGGCTATTGAGCATGACGCGCGAACCGGAAACGCCTCCGCACGCGATCACGTTCCCTTGCTGCAGCTTCGATTCGATGAGGCGCACGCCGAGCTCGTGAAAATCATCACTCCCTGATCCTCACCGTCGCTCCACGCGCTTTCCCGCACAAGGTCGAAGTGTCCAGTACTTCTTTCCGGCGACACGCCAACCCCGAACCAGCATCTGTTCCTGCTCACCCACGGTGACCGTGAGCGCCCCTTCACATCCGGAGACAAATATGTGCATCCCGAGCGCCTCGTAACGCGCGACGACGTCTGCACTCGGCAGACCGAAGCGGTTCCCGTACCCTGCCGGAATCAGAACATGGCTGGGACCGACAGACCTCAGGAAAGCAACCGTAGAGGACGTATCGCTGCCATGATGGGGCGCAATCAGCAAATCGGCTTTCAGGTCCTTTCCCGCATTGTTCACCAACCACGCCTCGGCGGCTTTTTCAACGTCACCCGGCAACAGGATCCCCATCCCACTGGTCGTCACGTGCAAGACGCACGACGCATTGTTGCCCTTGAACAATCCC
>SMWH01000145.1 GCA_004357005.1 Gammaproteobacteria bacterium | reverse complement strand
GGATTCGACGGTTGGCTTTACGCCTGTCATGGATTCAACAACCATTCAACCGTCGCTGGAGACGACGGACACAAGATCAGCATGCAATCCGGCAACACGTTTCGTATGCGGCTGGACGGATCGCACATCGAGCATTTCACGTACGGTCAGGTCAATCCGTTTGGGATGGCAATGAACGAACTCGGTGACCTGTTTACCGCCGATTGCCATACCAAGCCGATCACCTTGCTGTTGGAGGGCGGCTATTACGAGAGCTTTGGAAAACCGCATGACGGACTCGGATTCGTTCCAAGTGTCATGCAACACCTGCACGGATCGACAGCGATTGGCGGTATCGCGCTGTACAGCGCAGCGGACTTCCCCGCCACTTTGCGGGGAAACACATTCAGTGGTAACGTGATGACCAGCCGCATCAATCGCAACTCGCTGCACTATGACGGCTCGAGCGTTCGCGCCACGCGGGAGGCCGATTTCCTGGTCTCCCGAGACCCCTGGTTTCGGCCGGTCGATTTGCAGTTGGGACCGGATGTGTCCCCTCGCTTTGCTCGGGGCCCACCTCAAGGCGGTCCAAATCGCCGGCGGCGATTTGTCAGCCACTCGGCCACCTCTCCTGATCACGATCAACGGGGCCTGACCCCATTGATCGGCCCCATTGACCGGGACAACTAAACTCGTTTACTGCTGGGATTCGGCGGCGGATTGGTCTTCCCGCTCACGCTGGATGCGTTCGTAGATTTCTTCGCGATGCACTGGTATTTCCTTGGGTGCATTGATGCCAATACGCACCTGATTCCCCTTCACGCCGAGCACCGTCACGGTCACTTCGTCGCCAATCATGAGCGTCTCGCCAACCCTGCGAGTGAGTATCAGCATACCCCGTCTCCTTTCAGTCCATGTTGTCTGTCCGGCGTTCTATATCCCTGTCCATCCAAGGGCGCCGGTTACTCCGGGTCCGTCACACCGCCGACTTCGTGTCTGCGTCCGTGTGACGGTCTTCTGAACCGGTATCCTCAGCCCGGTCCAGCTGGAACGCGTCGTGCAAAGCCCTTACGGCGAGTTCCAGGTACTTCTCATCCACTGCCACCGAGACCTTGATCTCGGCCGTGGACAGCATCCGGATGTCGATCCCTTCTCCTGCCAATACCTGGCAGAGTTTGCTGACCACCCCCGCGTGGGAACGACGAACACCCGCTCCAACCACCGATATCTTCGCGATCTTATCGTTGGCGCTGACGGAGCGTGCGCTCAGTTCATCCGCGGTCTGCCTCAGCCGCCGCAACGCGCGATCATGATCTCCGCGCTGTACGGTGAAACTGAGGTCAATCCTACCATCCTGCCCCTGATTCTGGACGACCATGTCCACATCGATGTTGGCGTCGGCCAGGGGACCCATCAGTGCCGCGCCAATCCCGGACTGATCCGGGATGCCGCTCACCGTGATCATGGCCTCGTCACGGTTGCAGGCGATACCGACCAGTTGCGGTCCTTCCATGTCGCTCTGCTGGTGATCCACCAGCGTCCCATCGCCGCTCATGAAAGTTGACACCACGCGTACCGGTACGCGGTGTCTGCCGGCATATTCCACGGCGCGCGGATGCAATACCTTCGATCCCATGCCGGACAACTCCAGCATCTCTTCCATGGAAATCCGGTCGAGTCGGCGGGCGGCGGGCACGATACGCGGATCTGCCGTGTACACACCGTCCACGTCGGTGCAGATCTGACACTCATCGGCGCCGATCGCTGCCGCCAGCGCGACGGCGGTCGTATCCGATCCACCACGACCGATGGTCGTGATGTTGCCGTTTGCATCCACGCCCTGAAACCCGGCCACCACGGCTACCTGTTTGTTCGCCAGCGCCTCTCGAATCGCCGTTGGATCGATGGACTCGATACGCGCGCGATTGTGCGTAGCGTCGGTACGGATTCCGGCCTGTGCCCCGGTGAAGGAACGCGCGGCACACCCGCGGCGCTCCAGCGCCATGGCCAGCAATGCGATGGTCGCCTGCTCTCCGGTAGCCAGAAGCACATCCAGTTCCCGGGGCCGGGGTGCCGGGTTGGTAGCCTGGGCCAGGGCGTTGAGCCGGTCGGTTTCCTCGCCCATGGCGGACACCACCACCACGATTCGGTGGCCCAGTTGCCGCGCAGCGGCGACACGATCGGCCACGTGCCCGATGTGCTCAGGGCTCGTGACGGAGGTTCCTCCGTATTTCTGTACCAGAAGCGCCATTGACTGTTTCGCTGTTCCGGGTCTTTTATTCCTTTAACCCGGACACCCTGGCGGGTTTTCCCTGCGTTCTACAGTGGACCGCAATTAGACACCAAATCGCCCAAGGAATAAACGGCCCGGGTCTCAACAAGGGTTCGTTTTCCCGGGTCAGAGCCCGTTAATTGGGGACAGTTACCTCATTTCTGTGGAATGGGGGTTTCATCGCGTCCGGCCTGCGGAAATGAGGTAACTGTCCCCAATTAACCCAATTTAATGAGGGAACTGTCCCCAATTAACGGAAAACGAACCTGTGCCGTTTATTGGAGGCGGGCGCGGACCCAGTCCGGCACGCCCGCGAGGGCTTCGGGAAGGGCTTCGGGCTTGTTGCCGCCGGCCTGGGCCATATCCGGGCGCCCCCCGCCCTTGCCCCCGACCTGCTCGGCCACGGAGTTGACCAGTTCACCGGCCTTGATGCGGTCCGTGTGATCGTCGGTCACGCCCGCCACCAGACGCACCGTGCCGCCCTCCACGCCCGCCAGCACGATGGCCGCGGATTTGAGCTTGTTTTTGAGATGATCGAGGGTCTCACGCAGGGTCTTCGCATCGGCCGCGTCCAGTTGCGCCGCCACCACCTTGAGCCCTTTCACATCCACGGCCTGCTGGGCGAGATCGTCACCGGCGGAACTGGCCATGCTCTGCTTGAGCCTCGAGAGCTCACGTTCCTGGGTCTTCGCCCGCGCCACGAGTTGGCGCACCTTGTCGGCCACATCGTCGCCGCCGCTTTTCACCAGACCCGCGATCTCGCTGAGACGCGACTGGGCGTTCTCGACCCACGCCTCGGCGCCGCCGCCGGTAACGGCCTCGATGCGGCGCACGCCCGCGGCGATACCGGACTCGGAGGTGATCTTGAAAAAGCCGATGTCGCCGACGCGCGTGACATGGGTACCGCCGCACAGCTCCACGGAGAAATCGCCGAACTTCATGACCCGAACCCGATCGCCGTATTTTTCGCCGAAAAAGGCCAGCGCACCTGCCTTGATCGCCTCGTTATAGGACAACACCTTGACGTCGGCCGCCGCGTTCTTGCGGATCTCGTCATTGACCAGCCGTTCGATCTCACGCATCTGCTCGAGCGTCACTGGTTCGTAATGTGAAAAGTCAAAACGCAGGCGATCCGGCGCCACCAGCGAGCCTTTTTGCTGCACGTGGCTGCCCAGCACTTCACGAAGCGCCGCATGCATGAGATGGGTCGCGGAATGATTCAGCACGATGGCGCAACGACGTTGCGCATCGACCGCCGCACGGACCTTCTGGCCCACATGCAGGCTGCCGTTTTTCAGCTTGCCGACATGTGCGTGCTGGACGTCGTTGATCTTCCGGGTGTCGCTGACAGTGAACTCCACACCGTCGCCACTGATCGTGCCCGCGTCTCCGGTCTGTCCACCGGATTCAGCATAGAAAGGCGTGCGATCCAGGATCACGATGACCTCATCGGCCTTTTTCGCCTTGTCCACGGGTTTGCCGTTCACCAGCAGTTCCATGATGCGCAAACCGTCGGTGTCCAGCTCGTCGTAACCGAGGAATTCCGTGGGCGTGGCATCGCTACCCACCGCCCCGGATTCATAGGCCACCTTGAAACCACTGGCCTGTTTGCCGCGCTCGCGCTGGGCGGCCATGGCTTTCTCGAAACCCTTTTCGTCGATCTTGAGATTCCGTTCCCGGGCCACATCGGCGGTGAGGTCTACCGGGAAACCGTAGGTGTCATAGAGCTTGAACACGGTCTCACCCGGAATGGTCTTGCCCTTCATGGATGCGATGGCGTCTTCGAGCAAACGCATGCCCTGATCGAGGGTCTCGGCGAAACGGTCCTCTTCCCGGCTCAACACCTTCTCGATGTGCGCGCGCTGTTCGACCAGTTCCGGGTAGGCCTCGCCCATCTGCTGGCCCAGCGGCTTGACCATCTTCCAGAAAAACGGCTTGTCCTGACCCAGCATGTAACCGTGGCGGATGGCGCGGCGGATGATCCGGCGCAGCACATAACCACGACCTTCGTTGGAGGGCAGCACACCATCGGCGATCAGAAAAGCGCAGGCGCGGATATGATCGGAAATCACGTTCAGTGATTTGTTGTGCAGATCCCTGGTGCCGGTGAGTCTGGCCGCCACCTTGATCAGCGCCTTGAACAGATCGATCTCGTAGTTGGAATGCACGCCCTGCATGATGGCGGCCAGACGTTCCAGCCCCATCCCTGTGTCCACGCTGACCTTGGGAAGATCGCCCATTTCGCCGTCGGCGTTGCGATCGAACTGCATGAACACCAGGTTCCAGACTTCCACGTAGCGGTCACCGTCTTCGTCCTTGCTCCCCGGTGGCCCGCCTTCAAGGTCGGCTCCGTGGTCGTAGAAAATCTCGGTGCAGGGTCCGCACGGTCCGGTCTCGCCCATGGCCCAGAAATTGTCTTTTGCGCCCTTGCGGATGATCCGGTCTTTCGGCACGCCGATGTCGGTGTGCCAGATCTCCGCCGCCTCGTCGTCGTCTTCGAAGACGGTGACCCAGATTCTTTCCCCGGGCAGCTTCGTGACCTTCGTCAGGAAATCCCAGGCGTAGCGGATGGCTTCCTTCTTGAAATAGTCGCCGAAGGAGAAATTCCCCAGCATCTCGAAAAAGGTGTGATGACGGGACGTATAGCCGACCTCATCCAGGTCGTTGTGTTTGCCGCCGGCGCGAACGCAACGCTGTGACGAGGTCGCGCGCACATAGGGGCGTTTTTCCTTGCCCAGAAACACGTCCTTGAACTGCACCATGCCGGCGTTAGTGAACAGCAGCGTCGGGTCGTCATGGGGCACCAGCGAACTGGAGGACACGACCTCGTGGTCGTTTTTCCGGAAAAACTCCAGAAACGCGCTGCGCAGTTCGTTGGTGGATGTGGGGACTTTTGACATCCTGTCCTTATCCTTTTCGTTCAGGCTGCGGATTCCTTTTTGATGTCCCACCCCGGGAACACCAGCACCGCCGGGTGTACCTTCAGAGCCCGCGCCAGAACCTTGGCGCGCTCGACGCCGAGACGCACCCGGTCATTCTCGATGGCCGAAATGGTGGACTGCGGAATCCCCGAGAGGCCCGCCAGATCGTTCTGACTCAACTCCTGGAGCTCTCGCACAACCCTGACGGACTCCCCGACCGAGAGTTCAATGTGTCTTTTTGCCGGACGGTAATTACTCATCTTGTTATTACCTGACTCGGTAATCGTGTGTCCTCAAATCCACGACTTCTACCTGAATTCTGTTCGCGACAATCCTGTAAATGAGTCGATGCTGCGCGCCCAACCGGGAGGACCGATGGCCTTTCCAGACTCCACGCAACGCCTCGTCATGGTAACCCTTGACCCGCCGCAAACCAGCCGGCCCCGAGGTTTCCACAATATCCTTCCATTTCTGGTAACGCGCCTGAACGATTCGCGGCAGCGATCCGACGCGCCGTTGGACACGCCGATGCTCCAGGATCAACCACATACTAAATAGACTATATCATCTATTTAATATGACTGGGAAACCGCATGCAGGTTCATTGCACTACATCACGAATCTGCCCGGTGGTGAACCCCCGGCCCTGGAGGAAACGCATGCGTTTCGCCTTCTCGGGCCAGTCCCGGGCCGGTACCTGGCCAAAACGTTTCAGGCAGGCCCGCCGGGCGAGATCGGTCCAGACCGGGTCCCCCAAATCCAGCCAGGCATCCACCAGGGAATCGGGCACGCCCCGCTCCCTCAACTCAACCCGGATGCGTACGGGCCCACGCCCACGCTCACGGCGGGCGTGGACGAACATCTCGGTGAAACGTTCCTCGCTCTGGAGGTTTTCGCTGGCCAGGGTCTCAATAAGCTCGGTGATGACGTGCTCGCTAAAGGCCCTTAAGCGCAGTTTGTGGGTCAGTTCGAGGCGGGAGTGCTCGCGCCGCGCCAGAAGGCGCAGCGCGGCATCCCGTGCAATGTGGGGGTTGTCAGGTTCGTCGGTGGCCCGGGGCACCCCTCAGGCCTTCTCCGCCAACTTGGCTTTGACGGACTTCAGATCCTTGACCTCGGCTTCCGCCGCGGCATCCTGGTCTTCGTTCTCGTTCGCGTCCTGGGCCTTGGCATCGGCCTTCGGCTTGGGGATCAAAAGGTCGCGCAGCTTGGCTTCGATCTCGGTGGCGGTATCCGGGTTGTCCTTGAGGAAGGTCCGGGCGTTGTCCTTGCCCTGACCGATGCGGTCGCCTTGATAGCTGTACCAGGAACCAGCCTTGTCCACGATGCCGTGCTCGACGCCCAGGTCGATGAGTTCGCCCTGCCGGGAGATGCCTTCACCGTAGAGGATCTCGAACTCGGCTTTCCTGAACGGCGGCGCCATCTTGTTCTTGACCACTTTGACGCGCGTGTCCGAACCGATGACTTCATCGCCGCGCTTCAGGGCGCCGATGCGGCGGATATCCAACCTGACCGAGGAATAGAACTTGAGCGCGTTGCCGCCCGTGGTCGTTTCGGGGTTGCCGAACATCACGCCGATCTTGATGCGGATCTGGTTGATGAAGATCACCAGGGTATTGGAGCGCTTGATGTTGGCGGTGAGCTTGCGCAAGGCCTGGGACATGAGCCGGGCGTGCAGGCCCACGTGATGATCGCCCATCTCCCCCTCGATCTCGGCCTTGGGGGTCAGCGCCGCCACCGAGTCGATGACCACGCACGCCACCGCGCCGGACCGCACCAGCATGTCGGTGATCTCCAGCGCCTGTTCGCCGGTG
>SMWH01000144.1 GCA_004357005.1 Gammaproteobacteria bacterium | reverse complement strand
GGCCGTGTACCACCGACCCGGTGGTATCCAGGAGCAAAGTGTCGTCGGTCATAACCCCGTGCTCGAAACGTGGGTGCATGACGATGCAATTGAGTACCGAGCCACGTTGATGTCCGGCGAGGTTGTCCAGCGCGCTTTGGGTGCCTTCTCCGACCCCGGTGCCGGTGGCCTTGTCGACTGCACCGGTGACTCCTTCCACCACGGGCATCAGGATCTGGAAGATGCTGCCGGTCCAGGCGTCGATGATCTCGCTGGACAAGCCCGTGGGCCACACGGCCACATCGACGTATCCGTTCAAATTGTTGCGCATGTCCAGGATCGTGGGGCCAGACATCCAGACTTTCGCATCCAGGTCCAGCATGCCCTGGGCGCTGGCATCCGTGGATAGCAGCGGCATGATCATTCCGTAGTCGAAGCTGTTTGCCTTGGCGGTCAGCGAGGCCATGAAAAAGGGAGGGGTCAGATCCAGGTTCGCGGTCAGTTCCAGTTTCCCCTCGGGCAGATAGAAGGCCAGCGGATCCACCAGGAAACCCTCAGGCGTGGACTCGAGAACCAGGATCACGTGCCCGAGATCATGGGGGCCGTCATAAAGCTCCGCGATCAGGACAACCTGGAAATCAAAGTCGGGCATTTTCTCGTGCAGGTTTTGGAGAGCCGTCATGAGGGGCGCCTCGGTGCCGGAGGTCTGGACGGTAATGGTCCCTTCACCGTCCACGCTTTGGTCCAGGACCTCTTCCGAGACCGCGGGCGATACGGGCAGGGCAAAGTCATCCAGATCCCATCGTGGAATCATGATCGACAAAACCAGCTTGGGGCGTTCGGGAGCGGTATCGTAGGTCGCGTCGATGTCGATCTGGCTGGTGCCTACAGTGAGTCTCAGGTCTTTGACCAGCAGGTAATCCTCGGACCACTCGACGTGCCCCTTCATTTCATAGGGGCTGGTGAGCCACGGGATCGTTCCCGGGGCGGCCGGCGCGTCCAGGGAGGGGCCGCTCGCGCCGACGTCAAGCTGGATGACGCCCGCTTCATCCGGGGAGCCCACCAGATGGTATTGGTGTCCACCGATGGTCCCGTGAAAGGCCAGCGGGAATACCGTTCTCTTGTCCACAATGGTGCTCAGCGGCGCGGACACGAGCCGCGCGTCCAGGGGTAGCCCATCCACGTTGCCCCTCATGGCGAGGTATACGGCTGATTCCCCCATTTGCAAAATGCCTTCATCCAGGTACAGATGTTGCGCAGGGATTGATTCGGGCAAGGGAAGATCAACCCGGTACAGTTCGGCTCCGAGTTCTGCATTGACGAGGAGTTCCGGAAAGTCCCTGCCGGAAGACGACAGTTCGATCAGGGCCTTGCCGATTTGGGCATCGGGTACATCGTCCATGCCAAGGAGTTCGGGCAGCGCGATCCCCTGGGCTTCAAAACCCAGATCCACGCGAAAACCTGCGTCCCCGGACGCTACTTCCAGGTTGCCCAGGAATTGATACCCGGACAGGGTTGCGGCCACGTCCATGTTGAGAACATTGTCGCGGATGGCACCTGTCCAGATCAGGGGCTTTATCGTGATGTCCCGCCCGCGCAGTTCGCCGATCTCACCGCGCAGATCGAAGTTGGGGAGTTTCAGGGCTTTGTAAGAAGTGTCGGTTTCGTCATCGGCAACCGGGGGCAATTCGGAAGGATCAGGATCATTTTCCTTTTTCGAGGCGGCCAGGGCCTCCAGCACCGCGTCAAGGTCCACGAGTTGCGCGTCGAAGGACAGTTCGGGGATGCGGTCGGCGGCAACAGGCTGGATGTAGCTAATCCGCAGTTTGTTGCCAAACAGTTCCGGCTCGACGATCACACGCAGTTCCTGGTCCGCCCAGTACAGCTTTCCCGAAATATGCGCCGGGTGCTGTTTCCAGGCGCCCGACACGTAGAACTCGCTCATCTGGCCGGGTTCCTTGGTCACCGCCACGGTGCCGATATCCACCTCGAACCCGTCACCCAGGCGCAGGGAGCCGGCCCCGGTTTTCAGTTTCCAGCCCGAACGCGCGTACACGTCCTTGAGATCATTGCCGCGCAGCTTGAAAGCCAGGCGGGTGTCATCCAGCACCGCCTCGGGCAGCACCGACGCGTCGGGCACCGGCAGATCCTTCAGCGCCAGTGCATCGAAAGTGATCTGTCCTTCGATGCTGTGACCGTCCGCCTGTGCTGCCAGGGCGATGTCTCCGGAGGCCCTGGATGTGCCCATGGCGAAACTCAGGGGTTTCGCCGCGAGGCGCCCGGGTATCATGCTCAAGTGGGTGTCCACGGTGTCCAGCCGGATGCCGGCGAAGTCGAGGTTGCCAAAGCTCAGGTCTGCTTCAACCCCCAGGTCCCGGGTCAGGTCTGTGGCCTGGGCGATGATGTCGTCCAGGTCAAAACCTGAATCCGGATTGTCGTCGCGGGTTTGGTCGGTTTTTGTCCCGCCCGAAGTCCCGAACCAGTCATCCGCCACAAAGCGGTTCCCCTCCAGGACGCCCATGATTATTGGCGGGTTCGCCGCGAGATCTACTTTCAGGTCCCCCCGGAAGTCCGAGTGGCCGGCTGTCCCGTCCAGATCCGAGAAACTCAGCGTCTGGGTGGCGTCATCGAAACCAAAGGTGCCACGCACATTGATTTTCCCGGGGTCCGGCAACGGGAGTTCGAACAGGTGGTTGAAGATGCCGATGCCCGGCGCATCCAGTGTGAAAGCGGTCTGCATTTTGAAGGGGCTGAACAGCTGCAGTTCCCCGTTCGCATCCACGACGGTCTGCGCCACCGTGCCTTGGGCGCTAAAGGGCCAGGGGAGTCGTTCATTGATCAGCGGGGTCAGTTCGTCAGTCTTCAGATCCATGTTCACGGGCAGTCCACGCAGCGCCCCGGTGAGCGTTCCCTGCAGCTTTTGCCCGAGAGGGGCTGTTCCCGTCAGCTCGCCGATGTCCAGGCGCCAGTCATTTCCGGCGAGTTCCCAGTTCAAAGAGGAATCACGAATCGTGAAGGTGTTGAAAGCGAGTTTGACGTCATCGTCTTCGGTTGCCGTCGTTTCGTCGGTTTCGTCACCGCCCGTGTCCACATCGGTGAAGGCGTCGAAACTCAGGATATGGATTCCCGAGGCGGTGAGATCGTTGACCACGATCTCCTGGCTGAACAGACGGCTGACTTTGATCGAAGCCGTGATCGTTTCGGCGGTGACCAGATCCGTCGCTCCGTCGGCGATACGGACATTGGTCACGTGGACGCGGGTGTTGGGAGACAGGCGAATGCTCAGATCGCCGTCCAGCGAGAAATCGTGGTTCAGGATCTGGCTGAGCGCGCTCTCAATGTCGTCGCGCACCAGCCAACCCGGCACGGGGATGCCGATGGTGAGACCGAGCACGAGAAGCGCCCCGATCAGAACCAGCACCCCCAGGCCCACACGTTTCAGAACAATAAGGGCTCGCGTCGCCAAAGCGTGTGTGAGTTTCCCTGTACCCGGGCGGCACCGCAACCCCACTGGCACGGGTTTCGCTGCTCCCGGTCATTGCAACAACCGAACTGACGGACTAAAGTACTCGTTTTTCGCTCGGCCTGCCACGCGTGGGCTTCACCTATGGAGGAATTTCATGAAACGTTTTGTTGGCCTTCTGGCCCTTCTATGCCTTTTTCCCCTCACGCTCACCGCCCAGGATGAGAACCCGCTCCTGAGCAACAACAACGAACCCCATGCGATTCTTGATGTCAGGCAGTCACCCACCGCGGGCGCGCTCATGGTTGTGCGGCCCATCCGGATCGGAGATCGAAATCTGGGAACCCAGGCGAGGCAACGCAGGACCTTCTGGATACGGCCCGGAGAGTGGGAATTCCAGTTTGCCGCGGTGGGGGGTACGCCGACGGGTTCAGGAACCGCGGGCCGGGCCCGCCGCGGTAGCCGTGAGTCACGTTCCACTATTACCGCCACGGTCGAGGCGGGCATGCGTTACAACGTGGCCGGTGTGGGTCTGAGTGATGGGACCTGGAGCCCGGTGGTATGGCGCATTACCAACGAGGAAACCGGCGAGGTGTTGTTCGACCTCATCGAAGAGATCAAGAAGATGGACGAGGAAGAAAAAGCCGCAGAATAACCCGGCCTTCCCAGTTTCGGTGACAGTGTTGCCACTTTCGGTGGCAGTACACTTAACTCTGTGCAGGGTGCACGACAGAGTATCTGCACAAACCCGGAGTTAAGTGTACTGCCACCGAAACTACGTGTCGCCGAAACTACGAGACCTTCGCGGGTCCACGCTGCTTCCATTTCCGGTTGGTCCACAGCCAGCTGTCCGGCCAGGCGCGGATCTGCGCTTCCACCGCCCGGACATAGGCATCGAGCACCTCGGTGCTGTCACGCTCATAGGGAGGGCGGGCCAGTTCCTGTCCCGTGACCGAGTAGTGGCCCCGGGATATCTTGCGGATCTGGCCGAAATAGACGGGGTACTGGGTCATCAGGGCCAGGCGCTGGATGTTCCGGCTGAAAGCCGTGGTCTGGTTCATGAACTCGGTCCAGTAGTCGTCACGCACCCCGGATTCGGACTGATCCGCGAGCATCGCGATCGCCTTCAGGCGGTCCCGCTGGCGCCGGATCTCGGCGACGGCACGTTTCTGGGGAAGGAGTTCCGCTCCGAAGCGGGTGCGGGCGGCGTAAAGGAAGCGATCGAAACTTTTCAGGTGCGGAGGTTTGTAAATCGCCTGGATCACGTGTGGCGCGTGGATCGACATCGCCAGCAGCAACCACTCCCAGTTGAACTGGTGGGCAACGAGCAGTATCACCGACTGGTTATTTCCGGCTTCGGTTTCCAGCACATCGATATTGGTGAATTCCACCCGCTCGATGAGTTCTTCCCGGCTGATGGCGCCTGCTTTCATGGTCTCCAGGAACATGTCGCAGAAATTCCGGTAGAAACGTTCTTCCACGGCGTCCAGTTCCCCCGGCGTTTGTTCCGGAAAAGCGTTGCGCAGGTTGTTCTGAACGATGGAGCGCCGGTAACGCCACACATGGCGCATGATTACGTACAGGATGTCGGATAGAACGTAGAGAACCCGCAGGGGCAACCGGGCCAGGAAATTCAGGAACATGAGTGCTGCAGCATGTCGTCCAGATGCCGGGTCGCGATCAAACGTTGGGTAACGGCGGTGAATTCGTTGTCGGCGGCTACGGCGCACGCGTAGTCATCGTTCACGTTGATCCCGCGTACGTGCCACCGTTGACCGGCGGAGCGTACCATGAAAACAGGCTCACCCGGCGCCAGTGATACTTCTGTTTGGCGCGGGGGCAACCTCAGTCCATGACCGCAGGCCTTGAGTACCGCTTCCTTGCGTGACCAGGCATCGAAAAACATTCGTTGACGTGTCGCCGTTTCGCTTTCCTCGTATGAGCGGTACTCGTTCTCCGAGAAAACGCGCCTCGCCAACCGCTCGTGGTCCACGTGCCGGTCCAGGTATTCCACATCGACGCCCACATTGCCGCCTTCGGCAAAAACGATAGCGGCGCGGCGATGGCTGTGCGCCACGTTAAAAGAAAGAGGCGCTGGGTCCTGCGCCAGTCCCGGTTTTCCCTGTTTACTCGTGAGTTGAATATCCGCGGCGGGCTGCTCCAGGTAACGTTCCAGGAGTTTCCGCAGCAGGCCGCGGGTCATGATGAACCGGTGGCGTGCGGCGGTTGACAGCAGTCGTTCGGCGCGGGCGCGTTCATCCGATTGAAGCAGGTCCAGGGCTGTGGTCGTTTCCGTTTCCATGTCCAGTTCCGCGACCCATAGATGCAGTTCGCCGGGCGCCGGCAATGTCAGGTTCGAGTCAGTCACGGTGGCGCCACCACGCGGATCGGCGCGGACTCCCATTGGGAGCGCCGCGCACCCGGCTTGAGCCATTCGATCGTGGCTACGGCGCCTGTTGGCAGTATCTCCATGTGGTAATTGCCGGTTTTCAGTTGCACCTGCACCATCTCGCCGGGCAGCGCACCCGGCGGGATCAGCGTTTCCCCGTTCAGCCGCAAACAGGCAGAGGAATCGGCCGTGCTCAAGCGGAACCAGTACGACCCCGGCGCCTCGATCGTGAGATAGGCGCCGCCGACCTCGACGGAATCCCCGGTTGGCGGACAGTCACCGCGGTTCCGGTTCCGCGCGGCCTGGTGAGTCGCGCGTTGCGCGTGCACCATGAACCCGACCCGCCGCGCGCCCGGCGGGCGCTCGCCAAGCCATTCTTCCGCGTTTCCAGAAACGTACAACTCATAACCCGTGGCGCCGCCGCTGCCGTCCGCTTCCGCGAACACCGTCATCTGTCCGGTGCGGCCAATCTTGCCGTACTTGCGGTTGTAACGTTTCACCCAGATCGGGTTGGGCGAGAGGGGCGTATCCGGATTCAGCACATCGGCGAGGTGGCGAAACAGGTCTGATTGCTGAAAGAAACGCTGGTCGGTGATTCCGGCGGGGATTTCCCGGCCGATGATCAGCAGGGGAACGCGCGCCTTGGCGCTTGCACCATAACGTTCCCGTTCCACGTCGGTGATGGGGCGCATCTGTCGATGGTCCCCGGTAATGAGCAGCACGCCGTGTTCGTAGAAACCCTCCCGCTCCAGTGACTGATGGAAGGTGACGAGTTGTGCCTCGACCCACTCCCAGACGGCCTCAGGCGTGTCGGGGCCCCCGTGGGGGTGGGTGTATGGCAGATGGCTGCTGATGGTGGCCAGGACCAGCAACCAGGGCGGGCGCTGTCCGAGTCTGTCCAGCATCGACAGCGCTTCCGCGTACAACAGTTCATCCGATGGGGCGTCCTGGGCGTAGCGCGGTGCGGCGGCCAGAGAAACCGCTTCGTCCCGGCCCCTGGCTTCGTCCAGACCGATGTGCTGTACATATTCATCCAGGTTGATGAAATCCAGCCGGGCGCTGGTCAGAAAAGCGGTGTAATAACCTTGCTGTTGCAGGGAACGAAGGATCGGCCACTGCATCCCGAATTCTTCGAACATGAGCGGGCGGGCGCCCGGGTAATGCATGGGCGGGAACCCGCTGAGCAGCGAAATAATGCCTCCTTCCGATGCCGCGTGATTGGCGAAGAAATTCACGAACAACACGCCTTCGTTGCTCAGTTCGTCAAAGCCGGGCAACCCGTCACGTGTTCCCGCTACGCGTTGCGAGTTGATCGAGGACAGGGATTCCACGATCAGCAGAATCATGTTGGGTCGTCCGGGTAACGGCGAGGCGTGCTGATGCTCCCGGTATTGTTCCTGGTAATGGGGAAGGTCTTCCGGCGCGTAGCGAAATCGCGGCGTGTCGACAAAGCCCGCGGACATGACGGCTACGACCGGCGTGGTGTAACGCTGAATGCTCTCCGGGTAATGTGCCTGGCCCGCCAGCCCCACGACAATGGCCGCGAGGGCAAGGATGGAGAGAATGACGAGGGTGCGGCGGGTCACGCGGCTTGCCACGACAAAGCTGGCCAGAAATACCCCGAACAACGCCAGCCTGGAGGGCGAAAGGAAACTGGCGATGACGTCGGTCTCGGGCAGGTACTGGCGCAGATCCAGCAGGTTCAGGCGTTCGTCCAGCGAAATGACAATGAACGCGTCGAGCATGTGGGCGAAGATCACCGCGCCCATGACGAGCAACGCCAGCCAGCGGAGTCCCCTGCGGTTTGTTATCGTCGCCACGACGGCCAGGATGACGGCAAGCCCGAGCGTGACACCATCGCTGATCACAAGACCGGCAAAGAGCGCAGCGGGGTCCGAAGAGATCTCGCGGGCAAGTCACCAGGAGCGGTAAATACTCACCACGACGGCCAGTATCAGCGGGCCCACGATCAATCTGTAGACGACAGTCGTCATTCCACCAGCCGGCTGATGTTCTCGATGCAATCGAAATCATCCGGATTGAAAGGGCGAGCTGAAAAATCCACGCCGAAGTTGTCTTCCAGAAAAGTCACGGTGTTCAGGACATCCAATGAATCAAGCAGGCCCGCGGTGACCAATAGTTCAGTATCGCTCACATCGGTGCGTTCACCCTTCATTTCAAGAAGACCGGTGATGAATTCGCGGATCGCCTCGCGGGACTCCATGTTACAGACCCGGTATGAGATGCATGGCGAAACGAAAATATTCCGTTGCCGGCAGCGACCGGTCCGGGGCATCGAAGATGCTCAGCACACAGTAGAAAGCCAGCACCGAGATGGGCGCCAGGACCCGGGCGCGCAGGGAGTCCCGGTCGATCCGGCGATTGCGATGTCTCAGTTGCGACAATCCGATGGCCACGCCCAACAGGGCGCCGTAGAACAGATAGACCTTGAAACTGAGGAAAGCATCCCACAGACCCAGACGGACGATGTAACTGCTGTCCCTGAGAAAGTGATAAAGAACGTTGCCGAAACCCGCGGCCGCCATGGTGGCGAATACGAGGCGGAACCGGGGCCAGCGTTTGAAGTAACGCAGGTACGTGGGATAGAAGAAGCACTCCACCATCAGTTCCTTGAAGTAGTAGTAGTAGCGGTTCCAGAACTCGGCAATGGTGGCGGAGCGCAGGGGTTTGTAGGTATTGCGCAGCGCGCGAAAACCGGCCATCCGGCATACCGCGATCATCATGTGACCCCAGATGGACATGCTGAGCAGGTCCAGCAGGAAGCGGGCGGCCAGGGCCAGCCAGTTCAGGTACCAGACCGCTGGTGTACCGGCGATCGACCAACTGAATGCTTCGCCGAAACGCGGCGCGTCCAGAAAAAACGGCAGGGCGAAGGACCAGTCCCACAATCGGATCGTGCCCGTGTAGATCAGTCCCTGGGACGCCGCCTGGACAATCATCAGCAGCAGCGCCCAGTATAAAAGCTTGACGCCCTTGAGTTGAGTAACGGCCAGTTCCGCCGGGTCTTTTGCCTCGATCTTGCGCAGATACGCCGCCCCCTTGGCAAAGGGTACCGAGCTGGTGGTGGTCCCCATCCAGAACGGGTGGTAGTTGCCCAGTTGGAGGACAAAGGGAGAACGGGCATCGGACGGGATATCCAGCAGGGAATAGGCCAGGAACCAGATATAGCGCCCCAGCACGACGAGAAAAGCCCACAGCGTCACTTCCATC
>SMWH01000143.1 GCA_004357005.1 Gammaproteobacteria bacterium | reverse complement strand
TTGATCCCGCCAACCGCCTGGTGGCCATCGGCCAGCGGTCCCGGCCCGCCGGCACCACCTTCCTCGTGTACCGGATCTTCACGGGCAAGGGATTCTGATGACCCGACGGCCCCGCGCTTAGTACACTATGCGGCAGGGGAATGAGCCGTGGATCAAAGCGCACAGGAAAGGAAAGGCCACCGGGGCACACGCCAGTTCTATCGAGTCGGGCAGGCCATCCTGTTTGCATTGGCTGCCTCCGGGCTCAGCCTGTTTCTGTATTACCTCCATCCTGCGATTCTGGATGACTTCGACAAGCGCGGCCGGGACATCGTTTTCCGCCTGCGCGACGCACCGGACCCGCCACCGGAGATCGTCATCGTTGCGGTGGATGAAAAAAGCGTCAGGCAATTCGGACGCTGGCCCTGGCCACGCGCGATCCAGGCAGTACTGATCGGCAGCCTCAAGGACATGGGCGCCGGCACCATTGCCCTGGACATCATCTACGCGCACCCCACCCACGAAGCCTGCCGCTGTCCTGAACAGGACGAAGACCTGATCGCTGCTCTGCAGTGGGAAGGTGCGCCGGTTATCGGCGGGTATTTTTTCCGGGAAGAAAAGACCTTTGAGACGGATCCCGCGTTTTACGACATCCTCCGGGAAAACCGCATACGCCAGAAGCTGCTCCAGCCCGGCGCAGACCTCAGCGCCATTCCGGAACGGTCTTTTGTGGAATCCAGCCAACCCGAGATCGCCGTTCATTTTGATGGCATGGGCTCGTTTACCAGCTTTCCCGACGCGGACGGGCTGGTTCGCAGCGCGCCGCTGCTTGTCACCTACAAAGGCGAACAGTATCCCTCGCTCTCCATCAAGGCCTTGTCGGCATACGTCGGCATGGAGATCGGAATCGTGGCCGATGCGGCGGGCGTCACGTCCTTACGCCTGGGCCCCATCACCATCCCCACGGATGAAAAAGGCCGTCTGGCCAGCAACTTCTATTTCCGCAGCAGTGCCGGCACCGTCGGCCGGGACCTGATACCGATTTACTCAGCATCCGATGTGATTACCGGCGAACTGGATCCCGAACTCATTGCCGGGCGGCTGGTGTTTGTTGGTGTGACAGAGATCGGGATCGCTGATCTCGTGGCGACACCGGTGAGCAGTGCCTATCCCGGTATCGGCATACACGCGACGGCAGCAGCCAACATACTGCAGGAATATTATCTCTACCACGGCCTGGATACGGTTTTGATCGACGTGGCAGCCATGGCACTGGTGCCCATGCTGCTGGTCATCATCATGTCTTTCGTCCACCGCATGGGCACCATGACCCTGGTTTTTCTGACCCTGCTCGCCGCTTTGGCGGCCTTTTTTTACTGGATGGTCACCGACAAGGGTCTGCTGGTGAGTTTTGTTTATCCACTTGCCGCGGTGGCAACCGCTTATGTGACCTTCCAGCTCTATTTCCTGCTGGGTGAACAGCGCAAAAGCAGATTCCTCACCGACGCCTTTGGCAGCTACGTGGCACCCGCTCTCGTGGAGCGGCTGCTCAAGGACCCGGACAGTCTGGGGTTGGCTGGAGAAAAGCGGGAAATCACGGTGCTGTTTTCGGACATCCGGGGTTTCACGAACATCTCGGAGACCATGCCCCCGGAACGCCTGGTCCAGATGCTCAATCATTACCTCGGCGAAATGTCACAGATCGTCCTCGACCAGCACGGGACCCTCGATAAATACATCGGCGATGCCATCATGGCGCTGTTCAACGCGCCCCTGGATATCCCCGAACACCCCCGGCGCGCCGCGGACGCCGCCCTGGAGATGATGCATCAATTGCACCGGACACAGGGTGAATACAAGAAGGAGTATGGCGTGGATCTGAATATCGGCGTGGGGCTTCACGCCGGCGACGCGATCGTCGGCAACCTGGGTAGCGCGCAACGTTTCGATTACACGGCCATTGGCGATACCGTCAACCTGGCTTCCCGGCTCGAAGGTGCAACGAAGACCTACCGCGTGGACATCATCGTGTCCGAAACCGTGCACGCGGAGCTGGGCGATGCCTATCCGTGCCGGCGCCTGGACAATATCCAGGTCAAGGGAAAGCAGATCCCCATCGTTGTCTTTGAGCTCATGACGGAGCCGGACCAGGCGCTGGCGGAGCGCTTCGAAACGGCCCTGAGCCTCTATCTGGGCCGGCAGTTTGCCGATGCCCTGTCGACCTTCAATGGCATCCTGGCCGACGGGCCCGATGGGCCGTCCGGGCTTTACGTGGCACGTTGCCAGGAGTTCATGAAACACCCTCCAGGCCCCGATTGGGACGGCGTCTACGTGGCCACCGGCAAATAGTTTCCCCGGCGCCGGGCGCGGGTCATTATTCGGGTTCGCGCTTTCGGGGAGAGGACAAGATGGCCAAGACAGACCAGGAACTCCAACAGTTCATGGAACGCGTTCGCCAACGCAATCCCGGCGAAGAAGAATTCCAGCAGGCAGTTCACGAAGTCGCCGCGACCATTATTCCCTATATCGACCAGCATCCCGGATACAAGGAAGTCAACGTACTCGAACGCCTAACCGAACCCGACCGAATCATCATCTTTCGCGTTGCCTGGGAGGACGACAAGGGAACGGTACATGTGAACCGCGGATACCGCGTGCAACACAGCAATGCCATCGGCCCCTACAAGGGAGGCATCCGATTCCACCCCAGTGTCACCCTGAGCGTGCTCAAGTTTCTGGCTTTCGAACAGACCTTCAAGAACAGCCTGACGGGGCTTCCCATGGGCGGTGGCAAGGGGGGATCGGATTTCGATCCCAAGGGCAAATCTGATCGGGAAGTCATGCACTTCTGTCAGTCCTTCATGACTGAGCTGTACCGGTACATCGGACACTTCACCGATGTTCCAGCCGGCGATATCGGCGTCGGAGCCCGTGAGATCAGTTACCTGTTTGGTCAGTACAAACGCATCTCCAACCTGTTCACCGGCGTGCTCACCGGCAAGGGTCTGGCCTTCGGTGGCAGCCTCATCCGTACCGAAGCCACCGGTTACGGCGCCGCATATTTCATGCAGGACATGCTCAGGCACGTCGGTGAAGACATCGACGGCAAAACTGCCATTGTTTCGGGCTCCGGCAACGTCGCCCAGTACACCATCGAAAAGGTCAGCCAGCTCGGCGGCAAAGTGCTGACCGCATCGGATTCCAGCGGATTTGTCTACGACAAGGACGGTATTCATGGCGACCGTCTTGAGTTCCTCAAGGAACTGAAGAACGTCAAGCGCGGCCGGATCAAGGCCTATGCGGACGAGTTCGGCGTCGAATTTTATGCAGGAAAACGCCCCTGGGGCGTTCCCGCCGAACTCGCTTTTCCGGCCGCGACCCAGAACGAAATCACGGCCGAAGACGCAAAAACGCTGATCAAGAACGGTTGTCGTGCTGTTTCCGAAGGCGCCAACATGCCCACGGAACAGGACGGCATCGACCTGTTCCTCGACGCGAAGATCATGTTTGCGCCCAGCAAGGCAGCCAACGCCGGTGGCGTGGCCGTGTCCGGGCTGGAGATGACCCAGAACAGCATGCGTTTATCCTGGTCACGCGACGAACTGGATCAGCGTCTCCGCAAGATTATGGCGGACATCCATGAAAAATGCGTCCACTACGGCTCCGAGGGGGCGTGGTGCAACTATTTGAAAGGTGCCAACATCGGTGGCTTTATCAAAGTAGCCGATGCGATCAAGTCGTATGGAGTAATGTAACAAGCACACGCACTGTTACCCGGCAACATCGCCTCGTGATAAGCGCCAAAAGACCGGCGTGCCATAGCGGCACCCGCGCAAACCGCTCGAACCCTGTCGCCTTAAGGGGACTCCTGAACGAAGGCTTTCGATGAGCGACAAGTACAAGATTGCCATCGTGGGTTCCGGGCCGGCCGGCGTCAGCGCGGCCGCGCGCGCCGCCGAATCCGGCGTTTCCCACGTTCTCCTGGAGGGCCATCCGCACCTCTCCAACACAATTTTTCTTTATCAGAAGGGCAAGCACGTCATGGACGAGCCGGATGCTCTTCCGCTGCGCAGTCCGTTGACATTTTCCGCTGGAACCCGTGAACAGGTCCTCGGGGCCTGGGATGAAGGAACAGCAAAGCACAAGGTCAACGTAGTCTACCAATCGGAAGTCACCAGCATCGAGGGTGTACAGGGAAAGTTCAAACTCGGCGTCAAGGACGGGAAGGCAGTGGAAGCCGAGTACGTCGTCCTTTCCATCGGATTGCAGGGCAACCTGCGCAAAATGGGCGTCGATGGTGACGATCATGACCTTGTCCAGTACCAACTGGATGACCCCGACGAATACGACGATGAGACCATCGTAGTAGTCGGCGCGGGGGATGCGGCGATCGAAAACGCGGTCGCCCTTGCCCCTCACAACCAGGTTTTCATCGTCAACCGCCGTGACGAATTTGCCCGGGCCAAGGACGGCAATCTGGCGCTCATTTCCAAGAACATAAACGATGGCAACATCGAGTGCTATTACTCGAGCAACGTCAACCGGGTTGAACACAACTCGGGTGACGGCCCGCCCATGACGCTGGTGCTGGATACGCTCGATGGCGAGGCGGAGATCCCCTGCGATCGCATCATCGCCCGCCTGGGCGCCATCCCGCCCCGCCGTTTCGTCGAATCTTGCGGCATACAGTTTCCCAACGATGAGCCGGCCTCGGTCCCGGTGGTAAGCCCCCAATACGAATCCAACGTGCCCGGGCTCTTCATCATCGGCGCTCTTGCCGGTTTTCCGCTCATCAAGCAGGCCATGAACCAGGGTTACGAGGTCGTCGAATTCATCCAGGGCAACGATGTGCAACCGGCGGACGAGCCCTTGTTGCGCGCCAAGTTGGAAGGCACACCGGGGTTCACCACCGTCGACGAGGCCCTGCAACACATTCAGGGCAGCGTGCCGTTGCTGGCCGGCATCACACCCTTGCAATTGCGCGAGTTCATGATCGACAGCGAGATCCGGAATCCCGGACGGGGCGAGGTGATTTTCGAACGCAACGACTACACCAATAGCTTTTTCAGCATCGTGGATGGCGAAGTGCAGATACAGGCGGACCCGAACAACCCGGACCGGCTGTTCACTCTGCGGGCCGGCGAATTCTTCGGGGAAATGGGTCTCATCAGCGGACGCCGCCGCACGGCCATGGTCAGGGCGGGCAGGAACTGCGTTCTGATCGAGACCCCGCGCCGCTCCATGAACAAGCTCATCAACTCGGTGGACTCGGTCAAACGGGTCATTGATGAGACCTTCATACTGCGGGCCATCCAGACCCGCTTTGCCCCCGGGACACCGGTGGACGACCTGCGCGATGTGGTCAAGACCGCCACCATCCAGCATTTCAAACCCGGCGATGTCCTGTTCGAGGAAGGCGACGACGGTGATTGTCTGCACCTGGTACGCATGGGTTCCGTGACGGTGTCGCGCAATATTGGCGGGGAGGACCTGGTTCTGTCCTATGTGCCCGCCGGCAATTACGTGGGTGAAATGGCGCTGATGGGTGGCGGGAAACGTTCGGCAACGGTCAAGGCGGCGATCGCCACGGAAACCATCCGTCTGGATGCCGCCGCGTTTCAGAAACTCATGGATAAGGATCCGGATCTGCGCCTGCGTATGGAAACCGAATACCGCCGCCGTACTACAGAGAACCTGCGCATGCAGAGCATGCCGGGAGGCGGCGATATCATCTCCTTCCTGGTCCAGCAGGGCGTCGGTGAGGCCACTGACATCCTTTTGATCGATGAATCCCTGTGCGTACGATGCGACAACTGTGAGAAGGCCTGCGCCGAAACCCATAACGGGATCAGCCGGCTGGACCGGGAAGCCGGCCCCACCTATGCCATGGTGCACGTGCCAACCTCATGCCGGCATTGCGAACACCCGCACTGCATGAAGGACTGCCCCCCGGATGCCATCCACCGGGCGCCGAACGGTGAGGTGTACATCGCCGATAACTGCATCGGCTGCGGCAACTGCGAGCGCAACTGCCCCTACGGCGTCATCCAGATGGGCACGGCCGCCCCGGAGAAACCAAGTCTGTTGTCCTGGCTCCTCACCGGAGCCGGCCCTGGACCGGGGGAAGACAAGGTCTGGAACAAGGAACACAGCACCGGAAAAAGCGAAAAGACCGCGGTGAAGTGTGACATGTGCAAGGATCTCAAGGGTGGACCCGCCTGCGTACGTGCCTGCCCCACCGGCGCCGCCATTCGTATCAACCCCGAAGACCTGACGGAGTACGTAAGGAGCCATTAGGCTGCGGTTTATGCACGAATCGATCCTCAACTCCGGCGGCTATCGTTATCTCTGGTTCAGCGTGCTGCTGGTGGGCCTCAGTGTTCTTCTGTACGCGTGGCATAGCCCCGGCGAACCCGCCAATGGGGGAACCTGGCTCGGCTATACCCTCGGCGCGATCTCCGCCGGACTCATTTTCTGGTTGATGTTCTTCGGAATCCGCAAGCGCAGCTATATGAGCTCGACCGGTTCCGCTCGCGGGTGGGTTTCAGCCCATATTTATCTGGGCACCAGCCTGATCATCCTGGCGACGCTGCACAGCGGGTTCCAGTTCGGCTGGAACGTTCATACGCTTGCCTGGGTTCTGATGATCCTGGTCATCATCAGCGGCATGTATGGCGTCTTCGCCTATCTGCGTTATCCGACGCTCATGACCCAGAACCGCGCTGACATGACGCGCGCCGCCATGCTCGATGAAATCGCCCAGCTGGATGAAGATGCCCTGCGTCTGGCGGACCGGATCGACACGGATGTACATGCGGTGGTTTCCCGGTCCGTGGAACGTACAAAGATCGGCGGGAGCATGTGGCAACAGTTGCGAGCACACAACGAATACGAGCAGGCGATTCTCAAAGCCGATGAACTGTTG
>SMWH01000142.1 GCA_004357005.1 Gammaproteobacteria bacterium | reverse complement strand
GTCCTTTCGTCATGAACACGAGCGCGGAAATCGATCGCGCCATGAGTGATTATCGGGACGGGACATTGACCGATTGAAAAAGCCGCTCCCACGGGAGCCAGGGGAATCAGTATGAGCGAACAGAGAAACGCCTACGTAGAGCACCTGAAAACGCAGCTGGACGAATGGAACGCGGAACTCGAGCAGATGGAAGCGCAGGTCCGCGAAGCCCAGGCGGACATGCGTGAGGAATACGAGAAACAGCTGGAACGTTTGCGCAAGGAGCGTGAGACCTACGTGGTCAGGCTGGAGGAGATCATGGCGGCCAGCGACGACGCCTGGAGAGATCTCCGGCGGGCCATGGAGCAATCCTGGGAGGACCTGCGCCGGGGCATGGTGAAAGCGCATTCGCGCTTCAAGGACGATTGAAGGATTCGCGGCTGGAAAGCCGCTCCTACCAACCCGTTCCCACAAAGCCGTTTCCTACCAAACCGCGCCTGGAAACCCGGTCCCGAGAATTCCCGAGCCGCCATACGGGCTGTAGGAGCGCCATTCGTGGCGCGATTGACGGGATTCGCGGCTGGAAAGCCGCTCCTACCAAGCCGTTCCCGCCAAACCGCTCCTGAAAACCCGCCTCGCCGCTGCTGCAGGTGCTAGGTGTGGACGATGGGTTTGTCAGTGAAAAGGTAGCCCTTCAGTTCCTTGTCGAAGACCGGGTCCTGGCGGCGGATCCACTCCAGCACCATCGCCGCGTGTTCCTTTTCCTCGTCCCGGTTATGGGCCAGGATCGCTTTCAGCTCCGGGTCCTGACAGGCATCCACGCGCTGGTTGTACCAGTCCACCGCTTCCAGTTCTTCCATCAGCGACGTAATGGCGCGGTGCATGTCCCGCGTTTCGTCGGACAGTTCCGGGATCGGTTCGTGATAACCCTCGTTGGCCATGTTTGCTCCTTCAAATTGGGGTCAGACCCCATTCATGTTTCATTGATGTTCAGGCATCGGGCCAGTGCCCGTTATGCTACACTATAACATTACATTCACGCGGTCTTTCCATGCGCATTTTCCTTTTTTGCGGTGTTCTGTTGGCCGCCCCGGCGCTGGCCGGGCCGCGGGTTGTGGTGTCCGTGGTGCCCCTGGCGGGGATCGTGGATGCGGTGAGTTGCGGGGCCGCGGAGGTTCACATCCTGGTGCCCCCGGGGGCGAACCCGGCAACCTGGGTGCCCACCGTCAGGGACCGTGAGGCCGTGCAGGCGGCGGATCTCGTGGTCCGGGTAGGACATCCCGCGTTGGCCTTTGAACGCCGCTGGTTGGGCGATCTGGTGGCTGACCGGGACGATATTGGGCAGGTGGAGGCCGCTTCCGGCCTGCCCCTGCTGGACGACGACCCCCACGTGTGGACCTCGCCGGTGGCCCTGGAACACATGGCCCGGGCGGTGGGGGCGGCGCTGGAGGAAACCGGCGCGGCGGGCTGTCTGGAGGCGTATCTGGGCCGGCTGGCTGTCCTGAGAGAGGCCATGGCGGACCGATTCGCGCCCGTCGCGGGGAGCCGCTTCTACGTGTTCCATCCGGCCTGGGGCTATTTCGCCCGGGACTTCGGGCTCAGCCAGGTCCCCATCCAGCGCCACGGCAAGGAACCGGGACCGGCGTACCTGGCCCGGTTGATTGACCAGGCCCGGGCCGACGGCGCCCGGGTGATCATCGTGCAGCCGCAGTTTTCCGACCAGGCGGCCCGCACCGTGGCGGCAGCGATCGGTGCGCGGGTCGTGGCCGTGGACCCCCTGGCCCGGGACATCCTCGTCAGCCTCGAGCGACTGGCCGAGGTGCTGACGCAGGACGCCGCATGAATCCCGTGGAGATGCACAAGGTGTCCCTGAGCTTCGGCGACGTGCAGGTGCTCAGCAACATTGATTTCACGGTCGAGCCCGGGGATTTCATCGGTCTCATCGGGCCCAACGGTGGCGGCAAGACGGTGCTGCTGAAAATCATCCTGGGCCTGCTCAGACCCGATTCGGGGACGGTCGCCGTGTTCGGCCGCGCGCCGGAAGCGACCCGGGCCAAGGGGGAAGTCGGCTATGTCCCCCAATACCCGCAGTTCGAACCGGACTTCCCGATCAGCGTTTTCGAGGTCGCTCTCATGGGCCGGCTGCATTGTTACCGGGCGTTCGCCGGTTACTCGGATGAGGACCGGGACATCACTGCCGACGCCTTGCAGCGGTTGGGCATGCTGGACATGGCGGACCGGCAGATCCGCGTGCTGTCGGGCGGGCAACGTCAGCGCGTGCTCATTGCCCGGGCGCTGGCGATGCGCCCGCGGCTATTGCTGCTGGACGAACCCACGGCCAGTCTCGATACACCCATGGGCCGGGAGTTGTACGAACTGCTCGCCGAACTCTCCCCGGAGACGACGATCATTCTCGTCACGCACGACCTGGGCATCCTGGCGCGCTACGTCAAAACCGTCGGGTGTTTGAACGTCACCTTGCACTATCACGGGGCGCGGGAGATCAGCCGGGAAGTCATCGAAGAGATGTATGGTTGTCCCGTGGACTTCGTGGTGCATGAACACGAACACCGCATCCTGAAGGATCATCCTCGCGGCCCGGGTGATCGCGAGGGCCACGGTGAAGGTCGTGATTGAGGCCCATGTTTGACGCATTGGCTCAGCCGTTTTTCCAGCGCGCGCTGATCGCGGGTCTGCTGGCGAGCCTGGTATGCGGCATCGTGGGCACCTTCGTGGTGGTCAAACGCATATCCTCCATTTCCGGCGGGCTCGCCCATGCGGCCTTCGGCGGGGTGGGGCTGGGGTATGTGCTGGGGATCAACCCGGTGGTGGGCGCGGCGGGCTTTGCGCTGCTCACATCCCTGGGGATTGGTTACGCCTACCGGCGCCAACGCCAGAGTCTCGACACGCTCATCGTCGTGTGCTGGTCCGTGGGCATGGCCTTGGGGATAACGTTGATCGCGCTGACCCCCGGTTACGCGCCGGACCTGATGAGTTATCTGTTCGGCAGCATCCTGTTTGTGGATGCGCGTTACCTGATGGCGGTCGTGGCGCTGGATGTGGTGCTGGTGTTGTTCGTGGTGGCCTTCTACCGGCGGCTGCAGGCGGTGGTGTTCGAAGAAGAGTTCGCCGAGATCGCCGGCATCGGCGTGAATCGTTATCTCCTGATGCTCCTGGCGCTCATCGCATTGTCCACGGTGATCCTGATGCGCGTGGTGGGGATTATCATGGTCATTGCGCTGTTGACCATGCCGGCGGTGGTGGCGCGCAACTGGTCCGGGTCGCTGGTGCGCATGATGGTGCTGGCGACCCTCATCGGCGCCGTATGCACGACCGTGGGTCTGTTCGTGGCGTGGTATGTGGATGCGGGCTACGGGCTGGATGTGCCGGCTGGCCCGCTTATCGTGCTGGTAACGGCGCTGGTCTACGGTGGTGACTGGCTGTTGCGCCTGGGTCGCAGTTGAGCTTCAACCCGCGCAGCGGGCGCACAGCCCTTCCACTTCGATGGTGGATGATTCTCCGGTGAAACCGACGGCTTGCGCCTTGCGCGCCAGCAGTTGCTTGAGTTCCGGGTCGTCCAGTTCGGCGACGCGACCACACTCACGACAGATCAGAAACTGTCCGCCGTGTTTCTCGCCGGCATCGCCGCAACCGATGAAGGCGTTCAGTGATTCCAGCCGGTGTACGAAGCCGTTATCCACGAGGAAATCCAGCGCGCGGTAAACCGTGGGCGGTGCGCTTCCGGCGTGTTCGAGTTTCAACTGCTCGAGGAGCTGATAGGCCTTGGCGGGCCGGTGGCCGCTCCACACCAGTTCCAGAACCCGCCGGCGCAGGGGCGTAAAGCGCACACCCCGTTCCTTGCACACGCGTTCGGCGGTGGTCACCGCATTGACTACGCAGGCGGCGTGGTCGTCATCGCGACAACGAAAAGCCGGTGCAATCTCAGGGTTGACCATCGTTACAGTATAACAAACAGGAACACGATCCTGTCCCCGATCGTGGAGGCCGGCCGTATCCGGCGGCCCTGCCAGGAACGTTACCGCGGTTTTCCCGCAGGGGGTTAGAGGGCAAAAACCGTGACGGTCACGGTTTTTGGTTTTTCCTGGCGCGGTCGTCCGCCAGGGTGCGCAGGTAGCTCACCACGCCCATGGTTTCGCCCACCTTCAACGCGGCATTCGTTGACAGGGCCTTGAGGGCGATCAGCGGTTTGACCGGGCGTTTGGTCACGAAGATTTCCAGAGGTTTCTTGTTCAACGCCTTGACCACCGCCGCAGCGACTTTTTCCGGCGTGACCTCACCGATGGCGTTCGGTGCCGGCCGGCCCTTGCGCGCGTGCATACCCGCATCAGAAACAAAACCCGGGATCACGTTGGTGACGGCAACGCCCCGGTCCTTCATCTCCACCGCCAGGGACAAACCCCATTCGGCGATGCCGGCCTTGGAACCGGCATAGGCCGAGCCGTAGGGCATGCCGGTGCGACCGGACAGCGAGGAGATGTTGATCACATGACCGGAATTGCGTTCGATCATGTGGGGCAGCAACGACCGGGTCAGCAACATGGGCGCGAGCAGGTTCGTGTCTATGGTGGCGCGGATCATCTCGGGGTCCTGCAGCTCGAAATGAACGACTTCTTCCACGCCGGCGTTGTTGATGAGTATGTCCACGTGGCCCAGCACTTCGATGGCGCGTGCGATCAGCGCCTGACGGGAATCTTCGTCGCACACGTCACAGGCCACCGCTTCGGCGGTGACGCCCAGGGCGCGCATCTCCCCGGCCAGGGTTTCGAGTTTGTCCACGGAACGCGCGGCCAGGACGAGATTGACGCCCTGCATCGCCAGCGCCCGGGCGATGTAGGTGCCGATCCCGCCGGAAGCGCCCGTGAGTATTGCGTTGAGCCCGGCGAGTTCGTTCATTGGCGCACCACCATGGGTCCCATGGGCCGGCCGCCCATGAGATGCAGATGCAGATGAAATACTTCCTGTCCGCCGTCGCGGTTGCAGTTGATGATCAGCCGGTAACCGTCCTCGGCAATGCCGCTCTCTTTCGCTAGTTTGGCGGCCACGGTAAACATGTGACCCACCAGCGCCTCGTCTGCCTCGGCGATGTCATTGACCGTGGGAATCTCCTTGACCGGCACGATGAGGAGATGGGTCGGGGCGGCGGGATTGATGTCTTTGAACGCGATCACCTGATCGTCCCGGTAGACGATGTCGGCGGGGATGTCGCCGTCGATGATCTGGGTGAAGAGGGTGGACATGGGCTGCTCCGGCCGCGAGAAAGAACAGAAATGATAGCACCGGCCCCC
>SMWH01000141.1 GCA_004357005.1 Gammaproteobacteria bacterium | reverse complement strand
TAGCCGTCCGGTGCACAGCCAGCAATTGTTCCCTTGCCATGGCCGCTGCGAGGATGCCTGCGAGCGCCGCGACCAGCACCGCGCTGATGAGGGCCACTCCGCGCTGACGCATCACGGCCCTGCCTCCACCACCGGCGTCCAGTCCCGCGCTTCTACGGGAAACACGCGGGTTATGCGGCCCCAGTCATCCAACTCCAATTCGAGACGCACGGCCCGCGGCATCGCAGCCTGGCCGTCCAGCGGCCAGCCGGTCTGCCATTCACCCAGCGAGTCCAGGACGCGCACATCGAAGGAATCAAGCCCTCCCAGCATCACGCGACGGCGCGCATCCGTCCGCGCTCCACCATCCAGCACCAGCGCGCCGTAACGCACCAGCTCATTGCCTTCGAAGCGGTATACCACACGCTGCAGGTGGGAACGCGGCTGGGCCAGAGGATTGGGCCACCCACCGCGGGTCAATTCCAGATCGAAACGCCCGGGGAAAACGGCCATGGCGGGCCGGTAATCCCCCAGTTCGTCACGCACCGGCCGGGGCACGCTATGAGCCAGGTCCCGGCGCAAGGTGTCCATGGTGAGTTGCAACTCGTGGAGCCGGTCCGAGACCTGTGAGAGGCGTTCCCGGTTCTGTATCAGACCATTGAGTCCCGAATACGCCATCGCCGCCATCACCGAAAACACGGCCATGGCTACCAGCAGCTCCAGCAACGTGAATCCGTTTTGCCGGCGACGGGTCACCACGCCCCCACGAACCCTGTCAACGTGACCAGCGGCGCGTCATCGGCCGCATCGGCGCGTACTTGCACATCGATACGCCGGATTCCCTCGGTTGCAGTCTGGGAAATTTCCGTCGTCCATTCCCAGGTGTGATGACCCATCTGTTCGCGTCCCCGGCTCCGCCCAACGGGCGGAAGCTGTTGCAGGACCCGAAGCTCGTGAATCCGGTTGGCGGCAACCCACTGGGCAAAACTGCGATTTCGCAGGTGTCCGAGGTTGTCGGACTGAATCGCGGCGCTTTGTATCACCGCCCCGAGCACGACGGCAATCACGGCCAGGGCGACGAGGACTTCGATCAGCGTGAAACCCTTATTATTCCTCACGGGTATTTCCTCACAGGGCCTCATGGGGCCTCATCCGCTTTCTGCGCCGCGAAGCGGTTGTCCTCATAGTGGATTTCGTATCGTCCGGGCGTTTGACCGTGACTCAGGGTCACAAGGAACGGCGACACATCACCGCTGGAATACATGATGATGTGCGGCTCCACATGTGATGTCCGCTCGCTGAGATCTATTTCTGTTTCCTCGACAATAAGACTCAATTGCATATCCGAACCGAGTTGCCTGGGCCTGAACAGTTCACCGGATTGCAACGGTTGCCAGTCGTTGCCTTCAAAATAGAAGAAGGCGTATCCGCCTGGCTGAAAACCGACCGCGAGTTCGCGTCCGGTCAGCACGGAGTTTTCCGACGCGAGTTCCAGGAGGCCTGCCAGACGCGCTGCTTCATCTTCGAGACGCCGTTCGAGTCCCGCTGTGGCGCTCGAAAGCACCACGATGCTGGTCAGCAGCCCGACAAGAAAAAGAACGACCAGCAGTTCGAGGAGGGTAAAGCCAGCGCCGCGGGCGCGCCTACTCGTCCAAGTTCCAGTTGCCGATATCGGCATTGATACCGTCCCCGCCGAGTTGCCCGTCGGCGCCGAAAGAATAGACGTCAACTTCACCGTGTATGCCCGGATTCAGATATTGATAGTCGCTGCCCCAGGCATCCTGCGGTAAATGTTCGATATAGCCACCGGTTTTCCAGTTTGGCGCTGGTGGCGATCCGGATGGTTGAGTTGCCAACGCGTCGAGGCCCTGATCCGTGGAGGGATAAACGAAATTGTCCAGCCGGTACATGTTGACAGCGCTGACCAGGGTGCGAACGTCCTGCTTGGTCTTCACGATCCTGGCCCGATCCGGTTGATCCATGATTCGCGGGACGACGACCGCTGCCAGGATGCCGAGGATCACGACGACTACCAGCACTTCGATCAGGGTAAATCCGCGTGACATGTCAGAACAGTCCCGTGGCCTGGAGCATCTGTTGTATCTGGTCAAGGTCCGGAATGTCCGCAGCCTCGCCGTTAATCGTGACGGGGCGCAGCACGCCGTTGCCGATGGGCAAATCGGACGTTTCAATGTCCTCGGGGCCCACCGTGGTCAACCGCGGCACGCCACGCGCGGGCACGGCCACATGGCTGACTGTGCCGCCCAGGGCCTTGAGGATGGCGAGGTTCGCCCGGGATGGGTCTTCCTCGTTTTCTCGCTGGGCGAGTACTGCCGGCGAGATGACAGGGACCCGCCACCCGCGCCAGACGATCGTACCCAGGACCCAGGGGGGCGCCCCTTCGACAGGATCCGGTTTCCGGTAGAGGACGACTTCCGCCACGGTGGCATTGGGCAGCAGCAATCGACCACCCTGTATCGGGATCATGACGCTGCGGATCGGGGATGCGATTTCGGCCATGTTCAAGCGGAAACACCGTGGTGTTCGAGTACTTCACGCATCGTCGCCAGCAGAACGTTTTCCTGGTAAGGCTTGCCGATATAACGTTCGATGCCCATGTCCTTGGCACGCTGACGGTGTTTGGCTCCGCCGCGGGAAGTCACCATGATGATGGGGACGTCCCGGAGGCGTTCGTCGCCGCGCATGTGCAACGCCAGATCGTAGCCATCCATCCGGGGCATTTCGATATCCAACAGCATGATGTCCGGCACGACTTCCTGCATGACAGCGATGGCGTCCACTCCGTCCCTCGCGGTGAAGACCTCCATGTTGTTGCGTTCCAGCACGCGCCCGGTGACTTTGCGCATGGTAATGGAATCATCGACCACCAGAACCCTGACCTTGCGATCGGGGTCCTCCGTCAGTTCCGGTGGAAGCGGGATCAGCGCTGCGGGATCCATCGCGGCTTCCGCACCCTTCTGCGCCAACGGTGCGATGTCCAGAATCAGAATGACGCTGCCGTCACCAAGAATGGTGGCGCCGAATATGCCGGGCACCTGATTAAGGAGAGGCCCGACTGATTTCACGACCACTTCCCGGTTGCCCAGCAAACGATCCACGCGAAACGCCGCGCGCTCTTCGCCAGAGCGAACCATGATCAGCGACATCTGTTTATCGCCTGGATAGTGGCTGTGTTCGGACAATTCGAGCAGCAGCGCCAGGTCATAAATCGGATATTCCAGTCCGCCGTAATCGAAGCTGCCACCACTCTCCTTTACGAGTTCGGTGTAGCGATCCACCGTGTAGCGAACGACACCGACCACGGTGGAGAGCGGGATAGCGTAAATCTGCCTGGCTGCTTCCACCAACAGGGCTGGCGCCAATGCAACGGTGAACGGCAACCGGATCGTAAAACGGGCGCCCTGACCGCGCTTCGAACGAATCGCCAAAGAGCCACCCAACTGACGGACTTCGCTGTTGACCACGTCCAGACCCACACCCCGGCCCGCGATCTGGGTCAGCTCGGGCGCGGTACTGAAACCCGAAGCGATGATGAGTTGCAGAACCGCGTCGTCGGTGAGTCGCGTGTCAGCTTCAATCAGCCCACGTTGCAGCGCCATGCGCCGCACAGCATCCATATCCACACCGGCGCCATCGTCCTGGATGCTGATGACCACATCGGAGCCTTCGCGACGCACGGTCATGTCAATGCGTCCCTGTTCGTCCTTGCCGGTGGCACGACGATCGGCTGGTGGCTCGATGCCGTGGGCTACGGCATTGCGCAAGATATGTTCCAGTGAAGCCGTAACGCGATCGAGTACGGTTCGGTCCAGCTCGCCCTCACCGCCATCAACGTTGAGCACGACCTTTTTGTTCAGCTCGTCGGCAGTCTGCCGGACGATGCGACGCAAGCGCGGGACCAGTGTGTCGAAACGGGTCATGCGCGTGCGCATCAGACCCTGTTGCAATTCCGCGCTAACCCGCGATTGCTGCGCCAGCAGAGTTTCGGACTCCCGGGTGAGCTCGTCGAGTATGTCCTGGATACTGACCAGGTCACTCACGGTCTCGGCCAGACCCCGTGACAATTGCTGGATATGTGAGTAGCGGTCCATCTCCAGCGGATCGAAGTCCTCGCTTTCCTCCGGAGTTTCCAGCTTGAAACGCGACAGGATCTGCGCTTCAGTTTCCTTGTCGAGCTGACGCAACTGATCGCTCAGGCGAGACACGGTCTGGTTGAACTCGACCAGGTTGAACCGCACGGTACCCATCTGTTGTTCCAGGCGCGAACGGAAGATACTCACCTCGCCGGCCGCGTTCACCATATCGTCCAACAGACCGGTGCGCACGCGTGTCAGATCGCCGGCGGCGCTGAACTCGGAAGGCGGTGCGGGCTGTTCGGGCTTGCGCGCCTGCATTTCCGCCGCCGGCAGCGGCGCATCCGGCGCGGGTCCCGGCTCGTCAGGCGATACCGGTTGCGGCTCCGTCGGTTCGGACATCGGGGAATCGATGGGCCGGATCTCCGGCTCCGGCCTGGTCACAGCGCCGATCACCGGGGGCGCTGCGGAGGAAGACGGCGCCGGTTCCGGCGCGCGCCCCGAGCTCCGCTCCGGGAACGGGGACTCCGTTGGCATCTCCCCGGACCGAAGGGCTTCGATCTGGGCGATCGTATCCGGCCGCGGCGTCACTGCCCGCTCTGCCTCGATCTGCTGGAGCATCGCGTGCAGTGCATCGAAACCCCGTTCCAGGGAAACGATAGTGTCCTCGCTGACAACTATTTCACCGGCCCCGATGGAAGAGCACAGCGACTCCATCGCATGGCTGATGTCGCCGATGGCCTCCACACCCGCCATGCGCGCCCCCCCCTTTAGCGTGTGCAATTCCCGCTGCAGCTCCGCCACGATGCTCCCGTCGTTGGGTGTGCCGTGCCAGCGCTGGAGGATGTTGTCCGCTTCGTCAAGTATTTCACCGCCTTCCTGGAGAAAGATCTCCAGTAATTCTTCATCGGCTTCCAAAGGTATGGCCGCGCCCATGGACCGTTCCGGCACGGGTCGCACAAGCGGCTCCCCGGTCGATGGCGTGGACGGTTCCGCTGCCGTGACAAGCGGGGAACCCACGGAAGAAGTTTCTTCTGTTTCCGGCAACCTGGCCGCCAGGGCATGTATCCGGGCGACGAGTCCCTCCGTTGGCGGCAATTCGGAACCAGGCATGCTCAACGCCATGACGATGGCTTCCACCGACTCCACTATGCGCTGCAGCGTATCCAGTCCTTCCGGTGTCGGTGCCCCTCGCGATTCTCTGATGCGATTGAACCAGGCCTCCATGGGCCCGGTAATAGTGGCGATCGCGGAAACCTGCGCCATGGCGGCTGCACCATTGAGCGTGTGAACTGTCCTGAACGTTTCCTTGTCCGGCGACAGCGGCTTCCCGGCGTGCAGGCAACGCTCCAGGTACCCGCGCAACACACCCAGATGGGCGCTGGTTTCATCACGGAATACTTCGTACAGCGCCGGATCCATCTCCGGGAGGCTCTGTGCCAGGTTCGCTGCAACTACGGGTGGAGCTGCCGCGACGTCCGGCGTACCTTCTCCTGGTGCCGTCTCTACTTCGCCCGCGGTCACCCGGTCTGCCGCGTCCGCGATCTGGTCCACCTCGGGCCCGACACTTTGTGTCCCGCGCATGTCCTTGAGAAGCACGGGCAGAATGTTCATGGCCTGATCCATCACGTCGAACAGCGCAGGGGATGCCGGCATGCCGTGATCCAGCACTCCGTTGAGCATCTGTTCGACTTTCCAGCAGAATTCGCCAATTCGACGCGCGCCGACTACCCGGCCGCTGCCTTTCAGCGTGTGGAATGAGCGACGCAGAATCAGGAGTGTCTCGTC
Organism: Gammaproteobacteria bacterium; assembly: GCA_004357005.1. Taxonomy (GTDB): domain Bacteria; phylum Pseudomonadota; class Gammaproteobacteria; order SMWH01; family SMWH01; genus SMWH01. The sequence continues at coordinate 2,775 of SMWH01000141.1, read as the reverse complement.
GTCGTCGGGATCGTTTTTCCAATCCGGGTACAACCGCACGATTTCTTCGATCTCTTTGTCAGCTTCATCGACGAAGATCTCGTGGATCTCCTCGTCCAGTTCCGGATCGATGGATGGCAGGGAAGATATGAGTTCCGGTTCCAGAAGCGGGGATTCCCGCACCGGTGCCGGTTGGGCAATCGCCACTTCGTGTTCGGATGCAGTTTCGGCGGTTGCGGGTTGCGACAACCAACGCAGCGCCCGATCGGCGATTTCGAGGACACCTTCGCGCCCAGGCCAGTTGTCCCGGACACCTTCGAGGTAGTACTCGATACTTGCGATGGCATCGGCCAGATGCACGAGTTCCTCGGCGTCGGGAACAATACCTCGTTCGATGAGGTTGTCGTCAATCCAGACACCGATGTCGTGCAACAGGGAAGCCGGACGGGACAGATCCAGGATCCTCAGAGCACCGACAACTTCTTCCAGTACTACCGGCACTGTCTGGATGCGACTGGCACCCTCGGGATCTTCGAGAAATTCAACGATCGCCTGCTTGACGGTCTGGATATTGGTGATTGCCTCACCCATGAGCGAATCCAGAATCCGCCGTATGTCCGACCGCTTGAGGGAGCCATCCTCTGTGAGCACCGCCGAGGGTATGGCAGGTTGCGCTCCCGGTTTGGCCCCAAGGGTCTCGATAAGCTCCTCGAGCGAGGACTCCACATAGAGAAGAGCACTGGCGACACGCAGCAAAGTGCTTTCGTCCGTTTCGCGCGTACCCAGCGCGATCTCGTCCAGCACGCCAACCTGGTCCTGGATGATCTTGCGGGGGATTCCCAGACCGAGAACAGCCAGGGTGTCTGCCACCCGGCGCAGTATCTCGGTCATCGCATCCAGATCCCGATGTTCCTCTCCGCCGCCGTGAACGATGAGATCCAGACCTTCCTTGACCCGCAACAGGTCTTCCTTGATTCCGGCCGACACGGTCCCGAGCAGTTCCCTGTTCTGCCCAGCCAATGCGCCGCGCGCATGCTCCAGTTCTGCACGCGCCGGGAACAGTTCCGCGAGTTTGAAACGGACCCTGACGTCCTGCACGCGCGGTCCATCTGTTTCGGCCTTACCCACCTCGTAGAGAAGAGTTCGCATCAAGTCCCGCGGCGCAGGCTGGGAAAAAACAGAAACGCCCTCCGCAGCGACCCGTCGAATCTCCTGATCGATCCGGCCGAGCATGGTCTTGGTCAAGGTGGACGCTTCGCCCCCAGCATCACGGAGCCCTTCCAGCACAGCCGAGGCGATCCACCACATCTGGCGCCAGTCGCGCGCCGATGTGATCGTGCCCATCCCGTCCATGAGGGTGACCAACCCGCCCAGAGCTTCATCCACGTCCCGGTTGCGGAACCAGTCAAGGAGATGGCGCTCATAGGCGCTTCTCAGAACCCGCGCCCGTTTCCTGACATCCTGGTCATCGAGCGTGGTTTCCGGCCCGGGTACCTGCCCGGCTCCGGCTTCCACCAGCGACGTGTCAAGATTGGGAAAGAAGAGATAGGACTCCGAAATCAACTGCTCCCCGCAACTTGCGCGCAGATCGTTGAGCAGCGGGAGCAGCACTACGGGAATATCCCGGTGTCCGCTCTGCAGCCGTTCCAGATAGTCAGGCAGCTGCACCATGGCGCGCAGCAGCACCGTATAGTTCTCATCGCTGCCGTGGACGCTGCCGTCGCCAAAACCGACAGCCATGCGCTCCATTTCTTCCGCAACGAGCGCGGCACCATACAGTTCCACCATGCGCAGCGTGCCCGCCACCTGGTGTAACTGGTGCACGCAAAAATCAATGTTGTCCGGCCTGGACGGGTCTTCTATATGACTGGTCAGCGAGTGACGTGCCCGGCGGAGGTTTTCGTCAATCTCCCGCTTCAGCCAGTTGAGAATACTGAGGTCGATGCCTGGATTCTGAACCATGCTCAGTTTTCGGCTGCTTCCTCAGGTAGTTTAAAACCCGAGACCGAACGTCTCAGTTCCGTCGCGAGTTCGGCAAGGTTGCCAATGGATTCGGCGGTCTGGCTCGTACCAACGGAGGTCTGGGTCGTGATCTCCTGGATGACGTTCATGGTACTCGAAATGCTGGCAGCCGCCGCCGACTGCTGCTGCGCGGCTTCCGAAATGTTCTGAATCAGCTCAGCCAGGTGCTTGGATACTGTTTCGATTTCGCTCAGCGCTTCACCGGCGTCCTCCGCCAGGCGGGCGCCATTAATCACCTCGGCGGTGGTTTGTTCCATCGAGATAACCGCCTCGTTGGTGTCGGTCTGAATCGTTTTCACCAGCGCTTCGATTTGCTTGGTGGCGTTACTGGCCCGCTCTGCCAGCCGCTGAACCTCGTCTGCCACCACTGCAAAACCGCGTCCCGTTTCACCGGCAGTCGCCGCCTGGATGGCGGCGTTCAACGACAGGATATTGGTTTGTTCGGCGATATCGTTGATGAGTTCCACGATATTGCCGATCTCCTGGGTACTCTCGCCGAGACGCTTGATCCGCTTGGAGGTGTCCTGGATCTGTTCCCGGATCGTGTCCATGCCTTGAATCGTTCGTCGCACGGTTTCCGCGCCCTTGCTGGCGATGGACACCGATCTGCTGGCCACCTGGGATGACTCGGAAGAGTTCCTGGAGACCTCCTCAATGGAGACAGCGATGTCGTTGACCGCGGAACTGGCCGAGGTGATCTCCTGGGCCTGGTGATCACTGGCCTCTGCCAGGTGCATGGCCGTGGATTGGGTTTCCTGGGACGCAGAAGCGATC
>SMWH01000140.1 GCA_004357005.1 Gammaproteobacteria bacterium | reverse complement strand
GGGGCCCGGGTGGCTTATGTCCATTCGGACCGCTTTGTGGGTGAGATGGTCAAGGCCATCCGCCACGACCGGATCGACAGTTTCAAACAGTTTTACCGTTCCCTGGACGCCCTGCTCATTGATGATGTTCAGTTTCTGGCCGGCAAGGAACGTTCCCAGGAAGAGTTTTTTCACACTTTTAATGCCCTGTTCGAATCCAAACGCCAGATCATCCTCAGCTGCGACCGTTATCCCAAAGAAGTCAAAGGCCTGACCGACCGATTAAAATCCCGCTTCGGTTGGGGGCTGACCGTCGTCGTCGAGCCCCCGGAAATCGAGACCGGCGCTGCGATCCTGATTCAAAAAGCCTCGGAACACGGGCTGGAACTGGACGAAAGCGTGGCGGTATTTGTTGCCCGGCGAATCCGTTCCAACGTTCGTGAACTCGAAGGCGCACTGGCCCGTTTGCGCGCCCAGGCGCGATTTACCGGCCAGGCAGTGACGGTGGATTTCGCGCGGGACACGCTCCGGGATCTGCTGATCGTCCAGCAACGACTGGTCACCTTGCAAAATATTCAAAAAACCGCCGCGGAGTATTACAACATCCGCCTGGCGGATATGAACTCGAAACGACGCAACCGCTCGATTGCCCGCCCACGCCAGATCGCCATGGCCCTGGCCAAGGAACTGACGGAACACAGCCTTCCGGAAATCGGTGATGCCTTCGGGGGCCGTGACCACACAACGGTCCTGCATGCCTGCCGGAAAGTCGCGGAACTGAGAGAAACAGATCCCAGGATCAAGGAAGACTGGAACAATCTGTTGAGAATACTAACCAATTAGGTGTATGAACTGTGGACAAGTCATTAACAGGTAATCGATCCACAGACATTGCACAGCTCCTGCAAACATTAGCAACAGTTTCAAAAGTTAACTAACCATATGATTTCAAACGGAAAAAACAGGTTTTGAACAGGTCCAAGGCGGCCTCTTCATCATCATCAATAAGGTTTTCTAAGAAAAGAAAGAGAAGGGGAAGATCATGAAGTTCAGCGCACAGCGTGAAGCTCTGCTTAAACCACTGCAACAAGTAGTGGGTGTTGTTGAACGACGGCAAACCTTACCGGTGTTGGCGAATCTGCTGGTAGTGGCTGACGACAATAGAATTGTGTTTACCGCTACTGATCTCGAAGTGGAAATGGTTGCCCGAATGGCTTTGAAGCCAGAAACGCCTGGAGAAACCACTATTCCGGCGCGCAAGTTCGTGGATATCGTTCGGGCCTTGCCCGATGGAAGCAAGATCGACATTAGCGTTGGGGACAATCAGGTCCATGTCCGTTCTGGACGCAGTCGTTTTACCTTGTCAACCCTGCCGGCAACGGATTTTCCGGTAGTCGAGGATGTGGGGGCGGTACATGCGGTGGATTTGGATGCCGAGGGTTTACGTGAAGCCATCGAGCGTACCCACTTCGCCATGGCTCACCAGGATGTGCGTTATTACCTGAATGGGTTGTTGTTGGAGTTGAGTGATGGATTGGTGCGTGCCGTGGCCACCGATGCGCATCGGTTGGCATTGTGTGATTTTAAGACCGAGTTGTCGGTGACCGATGATGTGCAGATCATCGTTCCGCGCAAGGGGATCCATGAACTGCTGCGTTTGCTCGGGGACGTGGAAGAGACGGTTCGTGTGGAGGTGGGCAAGAACCATATCCGGGTAACTTTCGATACGACAGTTTTTACCTCCAAACTCATCGATGGGCGCTTTCCGGATTACCAGGCGGTGATACCGTCGGGGGCGGATAAGATCGTAGATGTCGATCGGGCGGGGTTGCGTGAAGCCTTGCAGCGAGCGGCCATCCTGTCCAGCGAGAAATACAAAGGGGTGCGTCTTGAAATCACCCCCGGCCGGTTACGTATTGTGGCGCACAACCCGGAACAGGAAGAGGCGGTGGAGGAGATGGAAGTGAGCTACGATGGAGAAGAACTGTCCGTGGGATTCAACGTCACTTACTTGCTGGATGCTCTCGCCGCCCTGGAAGGGGAAACCATTCAGTTGCGCTTGGTGGATGAAAACAGCGGCAGTTTGTTGGTGGAGCCGGGCAACGACCGTTGCCGTCACGTGGTGATGCCGCTTCGTCTGTGAGGCTCGGGCCGCCCGTCAGGCCCCCGTGTGCTGCATGTGGATTCGCTGTCTGGAGATCATGGGTGTGCGCAATGTGGCGCAAGCCCGGCTGGAGTTTGATCCTCGCTTGAACCTCTTTCTCGGCGCCAATGGCGCGGGAAAAACCACCGTTTTAGAGGCTTTGTACCTGCTCAGCCGAGCTCGTTCATTTCGTGGGCCTGGTGTCCGGCCCCTGATTGCCGATGGCGCTACGTGTTTGCAGGTCTACGGGGAACTGGTGGCAGACGACCAAGTGACACGGATTGGCGTCGGCCGTGGTCCGCGGGGGCTCGACATGCGCCTCGATGGCCAGCCCTGCGATTCTCTGGCAGCCTTGAGTGCCTGTTGCCCCATGCGGGTGGTTGACCCCTCTGCCCATGAACTGGTTCAGGGGCCGCCGGAAGGCCGGCGTCGGTACCTGGATTGGGGTGTGTTTCACGTGGAACCGGCGTTTTTGACCGCCTGGCGCCGTTATCAGGGGGCCCTGCGCCAGCGTAATGCGGCGTTGCGGGCGAATCCGGGCGACCGGCGCGCCGTGGAAGCCTGGGATAGCGAGTTATTGATCCAGGCCCGAACCGTGACCGAGGCCCGACGACGTTACGTGGCGGGGCTTGAGGGGACCGTGGGCCAGTTGCTCGCCGCCTTGGCTTGGGACGGTGGTCCCGTCTCGATGGTTCTGGAGCCGGGATGGCCCGCGGAAACGGACTTGGAAACCGCCCTGAGGGAAGGCTGGGCGCGGGATCGGGCCCGGGGGTTTACCGGCGTGGGTCCCCATCGGGCGGATCTGAGCTTGAGGGTGAATCATGCGCCCGCGGCCGGACGCCTGTCCCGGGGCCAGCAAAAAATCATGGCTTTGGCCTTGTTATTAGCCCAGGCCGTGCGGTTGCGGGAAGATCGGGGCCGGGCCCCGATCCTGTTGCTCGATGACGTCGTGGCGGAACTGGACCGGGTTCGCCGGGTGGCTGTGTTCGAGCTTCTGGGCCGCCTGGAAGGCCAGCTGTTCGTCACAGCCGTCGAAGTGCCGCCGGAAGGCCTGGCCTGGGCGGGGACCTCCCGCGAGTTCCACGTGGAACAAGGAACGATTCAGCCGGTGGTATAATGGCTGTATCGTCATACGTTTCGCTGGTGTGGGGCCCGGCTTTGTCGGGCCTTGGTTTTGCGGGTAGGCGGATATAAATGGGATTATGGTCCCAAATAACAGGGTTTTTCAGACAATGACCAAGAAAACGGGTAAAAAGACCGCCGAGAAGGTGAGCGAGAAAGTCGCGGCGCCGCTGGATACGCGCAAGAGCAGCTACGACTCGTCGAAGATCAAGGTGCTCAAAGGCCTGGATGCGGTGCGGAAGCGGCCGGGCATGTTCATCGGTGACACGGATGACGGCACCGGCTTGCACCACCTCGTGTTCGAGGTGGTGGACAACTCGGTGGATGAAGCACTCGCCGGGTTTTGCACGGAGATCACGGTGACTATCCATGGGGACGAATCCATCACGGTGACGGACAACGGGCGTGGGATCCCGGTGGATCTGCACCAGGAGGAAGGTCGATCCGCGGCGGAAGTCATCATGACCATGCTCCATGCGGGCGGAAAATTCGATGCCAGTTCCTACAAGGTCTCCGGCGGGCTACACGGTGTTGGTGTGTCGGTGGTTAACGCCCTGTCGGATCATCTCAAGCTGACGATCCGGCGGGATGGCCAGATGTATGTGCAGGAATACAAACTGGGTGACCCCGTGGCGCCAATCAAGGCGGAGGGCAAGAGCAGCCAGACGGGCACGGAAATACGTTTTCACCCCAGCCCCGAGATCTTCACGAACATCGAGTTTCATTACGACATACTGGCCAAACGTCTGCGCGAACTGTCGTTTTTGAATTCCGGGGTGCGAATCCACCTGAAGGACGAGCGCAGCGGCCGCGGGGAAGTATTCGAGTATGAAGGTGGTATCCGTTCTTTCGTTGAACACCTGAGCCGGAACAAGACCCCATTGCATCCCAGCGTGGTCCATTTTCTTGCGGAATCAGCGGGCATCATTGTTGAAGTCGCCATGCAGTGGACCGACGCCTATCAGGAAAGTGTGTACTGCTTCACCAACAACATTCCCCAGCGGGATGGTGGCACGCATCTGGCGGGATTCCGCGCGGGGTTGACGCGTACGCTCAAGAATTATATCGATCGAGAAACAGCGGGGAACAAGGCGAAGGTACCCACCAGCGGCGACGACATGCGGGAAGGGCTGGTCGCGGTACTCTCGATCAAAGCGTTGGACCCGAAGTTTTCCAGCCAGACCAAAGACAAGCTGGTGTCCTCGGAGGTCAAGGCGGTGGTCGAATCCGTACTGTCGGACAAGTTGCGCGACTTCCTGTTGGAACATCCCCAGGAAGCCAAGTCGATTACCGCGAAGGTGATCGATGCGGCCCGCGCGCGGGAAGCTGCCCGCAAAGCACGGGAGATGACGCGCAGGAAGGGTGCGCTGGATGTGGCGGGACTGCCGGGGAAACTCGCTGACTGTCAAGAGCGCGATCCGAAGCTGTGTGAACTGTTCCTGGTCGAGGGTGACTCCGCCGGTGGTTCTGCCAAGCAGGCGCGTAATCGAAAATATCAGGCGATCCTGCCGCTCAAGGGCAAGATCCTGAACGTCGAAAAGGCGCGTTTTGACAAGATGCTGTCATCCGTGGAAGTGGGCACGTTGATTACGGCACTGGGCTGCGGTATCGGGAAAGACGAGTTCAACGCGGACAAACTGCGTTATCACAGCATCATCATCATGACCGATGCGGATGTGGACGGATCACATATTCGCACTTTGCTGCTGACTTTCCTGTACCGGCAAATGCAGGAACTGCTGGAGCGTGGCCATGTGTATATCGCACAGCCGCCCCTGTATCGCATCAAATATGGCAAGAGCGAGACCTACCTGAAAGACGACGCCGAGCTCAACGCCTACCTGCTGGCGCGCGCGGTGGAGAAAGCAGAACTTCACGTCAACGCCAAGGCCCCTGCAATCAAGGGAGTGAGCCTGGAAAACCTGGTTGGCGACTATCTGATGGTGATGAACACCATCGAGCGGTTGCGGAATCGTTTTGATCAACCGTTTCTCGAAAACCTGATCTATATGCCGGTTCTGGACGAAAAAGTCCGGGCGGACGCGAAGGCCATGAACAAGTGGGTGCAGGAGATGGAAACCAGGCTCAATGCGACGGTGGATACTCGTGGACGCTACAGCGTGGAAGTGAACAGCGAGGGCGAGGACAATGTACCGGTAATCGAGTTGCTGCGTGTGATCCATGGCGCGGAGCGGCGCTCCCGTATACCTGCGGACTTTTTCGCGTCGAGTGATTACCAGTCCATCGCGGAACTGGGCAACCGGTTGCAGGGCTTGATAGGGGAAGGTGCGTATGTGCAGCGCGGCAGCCAGAGACAGGAGGTGAGCATTTTCCGCGAGGCGGTGGACTGGCTGATGGAGCAGGCGCGCCACGGAAGATCAATCCAGCGTTTCAAAGGCCTGGGTGAAATGAATCCGCTACAACTCTGGGATACGACCATGAACCCCGAGACCCGGCGGTTGCTCAAGGTCAACATCGAAGATGTGGTGGCGGCCGACGAAATATTCACGACGTTGATGGGCGATCACGTGGAGCCGCGCCGGGAGTTCATCGAACAGAACGCCTTAAGCGTGTCGAACCTGGATATTTGATCAAAGTTTTGATCAGGATCTGATCAGTCGGGCTGAACCGCGTAACGCGGGTCTTTGGGTTGCATGGGAACCGGGGCGAACTCGCGAATCCATTTGCTGGCCAGCCATTTCTGGCCTTCGCGCACCGGTACGCCCGCGTGGCGTGAGTTGGGGTCGATGCTGCCGTCCGGGCGCACATTCCAGAAGAGAAAGCCCATGGCACGGTGGGGTTTGACGCTTGCGCCGGTGAGCTGGAACTCAGTCTCGCCGCCCGCGGGGACGTCGTTGAGATAGACCAGAAACGTGGCGACACGTTGGCCGCCGCGTTGAAGGAACTCGGCGGCGCCGGGTGCCGAGGGGTCGCAATAATCCGTGTGGGTGACATATTCGTCGCCCGGCCCGTAACGCAGAATGACCATGGGTTCCCCGTGTTCCGCCGGCAACAACACCTGCCGGGCGATGCGCTGTTCGATGTTCCAGACAACGATAGTCTTGTGCGGCGCCACAAAGGCCATCTCCCCGCTGGTGCGCCCTTCGAAACGTTGTTGCCTGCCCGAACTACGCACCACCTGAGAGGGCTTGAGTTGCTGTTGCGCGGCGGCCACCAGGTGCAGGCATTCGTCCTCGCTGAGAAAACCGGGGAAGCAAAAAGCCCGCGGTTCCCACGCAACGACCTGGCGTCGTGGCGCCGATGCGGCCAGCGCACGCGCCGGGTCGGGGGCGGCTTCGGCCAAATCCGGGGTCATATCCGGAGCCACGTTCCCGGCGGGCGCGCCCAGTAACCGCAGGCGTTCGCCGGCCGTCGGATGGCCGGCCGCCGCCGCGAGGGACCAGCAGCGTGCCGCGCGGGTCGGGTCGCGGTCCAAAGTGTGGCCGCTCTCGTGGCGCCAGGCCAGACAGGCCAAAGCGGTTGCATCACCGCCGATGGCCGCTCGCTGATAGGCGATCGTCGCGGCGGCCGGGTCCCGGGCGCCGCCAAAACCGTGTTCCCGACAATAAGCGAGCGCGACCAGGGCATCACGATCGCCGCCAGCCGCCGCGGTTTCGAACCGGACCCGGGCCGTTTCCGGATTCGCGTCACAACCGAGGCCTGTACCCCACATGGTTCCCGAGCGCAGCAGCGCCTGCACATCGCCATCCGTCGCGGCCTGTTCGAGCCAGTACAAAGCTTCGAAGGGATCGAAATCCAGGGGCTGGTGCTCGTCCAGCAGGCGGTCAGCCAACTGCAAGCGGACGGCGTTGTCGCCGGCTTGTGCGGCGGCGCGCAGACGATCTGGTGTGTGAGTCATGAGCCGGGCGTCTCTTCGGACTGTTCCAGCGCCGCCGTGGTGGTATCGATCCAGGTCTTGGCTTTGGCGTTGATGTCATCCGGACTCAGCCCGGTGGTGCAAAAGGGTTCGCCAATAACGACCCGGATGGTGCCGGCTTTTTTGTGAAACCCCCGGCGCACCCAGAACGACCCGGAGTCATGGGCGATGGGAACCACGGGGCAACCGCTCTTTTGGGCCAGCACAGCGCCGCCCATGCCAAAACGCCGGGTGTCGCCCGTGGCTATCCGCGTGCCTTCGGGAAAAATCATCACGCGCCACCCGCGTTCGAGGCGAGCAGTGCCTTGTAGAACGATCTGCTCAACCGCCGCACGGCCAGCGGAACGGTCAATTGCGATGGGGTTAAGGGTGGCGATGCCCCAGCCGAAAATGGGGATCCACATGACTTCGCGTTTCAGAATCCAGAAAAACGACGGCAGATAGGACTGGAGCGCAAAAGTTTCCCAGGCCGACTGGTGTTTGGCAAAGAAGATCACCGGCCCATCAGGGATGTTCTCCATGCCTTCGAAACGATGCTTCAGTCCGCAGGTGACACCGAGCCACCACATCACGCCCCGGGTGAACCAGCTCGCCAGGACAAAACGGCGCTCGAAACGCAGAAAGGGCCGGCACAGCACGACCACGAAAGATCCCACGACCACGACGGTGATCATGCCCGCGTGGAACAGCGAGGAGCGCAAAAACAGCATGGTGCCGCTATTGTAAGGAAAGTCGGCCGGGAAACAGGCCTTATCCGGCGGTCTCGGCCAGCAGTGCATCGACGGCCGCGGCCAGATCGGCATGGGTTTCCACGTCGTGGTCTTCCCCGAGTTGCTGTTCCGTCAGGAGGCCGTTGCCGGTGCGAACGAGAATCGGGCGGGCGCCCGTGTCCAGGGCTGCCTGGATATCGCGCAGGGAATCACCGATCGCGGGGATTCCCGCCAAATCCACGCGCAATTCATGGGCGATGCGCGTGAACAGGCGCTGTTTGCGGTCTTCCGGGGTGGGCGGAAGATCCGGGCAGACAAAAACGGCTTCAATTGCGCCATGAGCCTCATCCAGCAGGTGGTGTAGTTTCGCGTGCATGGCGTCCAGATCGGCTTCGCTGAACAGGCCCCGTGTGAGCCCGGATTGGTTGGTGGCGATGACAACGCGATAACCCGCCTGGCTCAGACGCGCCAATGCAGTAATGCTTCCAGGTATGGGGATCCACTCTTCGGCGCAGCGGATGAAGTCTTTGGAATCGCGGTTGATGACTCCGTCCCGATCCACGATCACCATGCGCGTGGTCATTCGGTTCCCGCCACGCGTGGATCGGGAATGTAAGCCCACCGTTGACCCTCTTTGCCTTGAGCTTCGATAGCCCGGTACATGCCCTGGAGGGCGAGGTCGGGCGCATGGTGGTACCCGGGCATGGGCTGTGTGAACAGGCCGAGCCGGCCCGCCTGAGCCCGGCCCGGCTCGCTGCCCGGGTCCGCCAGGCCGGCTCTTCGGGCCGCCGTCAGGCCCAACCCCTCGCCCGGGGAGGGCAAGGAGGCCAGGCCCGCCAGACACAGACCCGGGCAGATCAGGAACGCGTGCCAGCCCATTGGCCCATTGTATGAGAACCCTGCAACGACGCGGGGCTTCCGTTATCATCCGGCCGCCGCCGGCCCGTATTTTCCGGGCTCTGCGGCCCACAACACACGGGGGACATGGGGGACACATGGGGGTTTCGCGCCACAAACACATCATTATCGTCGCGCTGGCCATCGCGGTCATTGCCGTGGCGTTCTGGGGCGGCAGCCGTGTCCCCGCCTTGAACCAGAAGGCCGCCATGGGGGGCGACACCCTGCTGGAAGACCCGCTCAGTTTCGAGGCGTGGTTGCAGGTTCAGCCGTCCGACCCGGCGATCCAACGGGTGGTGTACACCACGCTCAACTGGGTGAGTACGAACCGGCAGGGCATGACCTTCGGAATCCTGCTGGCGGCCGCCTTGATGACATTGTTCGCCCTGCTGCGACGAACCGATGTGGGCTCTCGCCTGGGCAATACGCTGCTGGGCGTGGCAGTGGGCGCACCCCTGGGGGTGTGCGTTAACTGCGCGGCGCCGATCGCCAAGGGCCTGCATTCGGCCGGCGCGCGGGTCGAAACCACCCTGGCCGCCATGATCAGTTCGCCCACCCTCAACATCGTGGTGCTGACCATGTTGTTCGTGTTGTTTCCGCCGGCGCTGGCCTTCGCCAAGCTTGGAATGACTATCGCGTTCATTCTGCTGGGGATTCCCGTACTCGGTTGGTTGTTTGGGCGTTCCGATGCGGCCGCCCGGGATGTGAGCAAACTTCAAACATCCCTGGCCAGCCAGTTGCCCATGCAACCGCTCACCGACGAGGCCCGCGAAGAAGCAAGTTGGATGGAATCACTGACCTGGTTCCTTCGCGCCTATGTGCAGAACTTGTGGTTCATCGTCAAAAAGACGGTGCCCTTGATGTTGTTGGCCGGGTTGATCGGGGCGATTGCCGTGACCTTTCTGCCCTGGGAAACCATGGTCGATCACTTCCCGCGTCAGGGCAAAGCCGTCATTTTGCTGACTTTGGGTTTGGTGGCCGTGTTCGGCCTGCTGTTGCCTGTGCCCATTGCCTTTGATGTCGTGGTGGTGTCGGCGCTGCTGTCGGCGGGGCTTCCCATGAGCTATGCCATGGCGCTGCTGTTCACCCTCGGGATCTTCAGCATCTATTCCTACTTCATTGTCGGTAACACGCTTTCCTATCGCATGGCCACCGCCATCTCGGTGGTGCTGATCGCGATGGGCATCAGCGCGGGTGTCGGCGCGCATTTCTATGAAGAGTGGAATAACGGGCGCAACAGCAAACTGTTTCACGAGACCTTGTTGACGCTGGCGCCGTCGGTGAGCCCGATGACCCCGACGACCGGCTGGGAAGAACTGGCCACATCCGCCCCCGATCATGAATGGTCGCCCCAGCCGAGGGTGTGGGAAACCTTTGGTCTGTCAGGGGCGAACGGTGCGGTGGTTGAACGGCTGGCGTTCGTTCCCCCGGTGGGTGATGACAGCCAGTTGTTTACGCGCTACTACGGGAGCGAGTTTCAGCTGGATGACCTGGCCGATCTGCCTTTTCTTTACAGCATGGTCCGATCCTCCCGCCGCGCCATCGCGGCGGGTGACGTGAATGGCGACAGCTGGACCGACCTGGTGATCACAGGCCAAACGGGCACGCATTTGTATGTCAACACCGGCGGTGAAGGTTTTGTCGAGCAAGCGATTCCGGTTCCTGAGAATATGTGGTTTGGGTCAGCGGCGCTGGTCGATCTGAACGGTGACGCGCGGCTGGATCTGTTCCTCGGCGCGTATCGCGATGGGAACTATGTGATCTACAACGAAGACGGTGAGTTCAGGAAACTCGAGGCGCTGCCCGCTACCGAGGCGACGATGGCGCGCGCGCCCGCTTTCGCCGATGTGGATTACAACGGTAGTCTGGACATTATCCTCGGCAACTTGTCCAGTGGTTGGCGCCCCGTGCCGCTGGCGAAAGCGGGCAACGCTTTGTTGCGGAATACCGAAAACGGTTTTGTATCCGAGGAGTTGCCCGGAGCCATCGGCGAAACCCTGACCTCGCTGGTTACGGATCTCAACATGGACGGCTGGCTGGATGTTTTTCTCGGAAACGATTTCACTGTGCCCGACGACTTTTTCCTGGGTAAGGAAGGTGGCGGGTTGCGGCAGTTGCGCGAGGCCGATGGCATCATCCCCTATACCGCGACTTCGACGATGAGTTTTGACACGGCGGATGTGAACAACGATTTGTCACTGGAGATGTATATCGGGCAGATCAGTGGAGCCTCCGGCGCCCGCAACGAGCTCTCGGTGCTGCGCCCGCCGAACCTGGCTTGTGAGGAAATGGCCGGGACCGGCTGGGAGGCCCGATGCGAAGAGCGGATGCAGACCCACGCGGTCATGCGCCGGGCGTTCACCGAACTCAACGCCAGCCGCTGTCTAGCCATCGAAGACGACGTGGTGCGCGGAGACTGCATTGCTCTTCAGAAACTGCGTTGGGCCACATCCCGTTTCGGAAGCGTCGAGCGTTGCGAAGGGTTCCCGGACTACTGGGAACCTCTGGCCTATACCTGCCGCAACTCCTATTCTCGGCCGGCCCCGCCGAGAACGGGCAAGAACATCCCGCAAAAACGCGGTGGCAACCTGTTGTTGGTGCGCAATGCGGACGGCATTTTTGAGGATCAGGCGGAAGACTTCGGTGTGGAGATGGCGGGGTGGACATGGAACGCGAAATTTGCCGATCTGAATCTGGATCAGTGGCAGGACCTGTACGTGGTGAATGGCATGGAGTTCAACAACGGGCGTGAATCCAATGTGTTGTTTCTCAACGAGGAAGGAAAGTCATTCGCCGAACAAACACAACAGGCCGGGCTGGTGAGCCACCTGGCTGCCGGAGCCTTTGCCTTTCTGGACATGGACGGGGACGGTGATCTGGACATCATCGTCCCCAACACCGATGGCCCGGTCTGGGTATACCGCAACAACACCCGCGATCGAAATGCCATTGTATTTGAACTGCGCGACTCGGCGGGTAACCGGCTGGGAATCGGCAGCAAGGTCATCATCGAATACGGGCCCGAAATGGCGCTGCACCAACTGCGGGAGATCAAGGCCAGCGGCGGGTACATGTCCTTTGACCCGCCCGAGGCCCATTTCGGCCTGGGCCCGCACGGCTCGATCGCGAGCGTGACGGTGCACTGGTCGGCCGGTGGTACTACCGAATTGCGCGACGACTTCGCCGCAGGCTACCGGTACCGGATCACCCGTTCGCCGGAGCCGCTGGTGGCGAACAACTGAGCCGGTCTCAGTGCTGTAGCTGGGAGACGTCGGCAATCCCCAGAAACATCCGGTTCATCCGCGCCAGCAGGGCCAGGCGGTTGTCCCGCAGCTTCTCATCGTCGGTCATCACCAGCACGTCATCGAAAAAGGTATCCACCGGTTCGCGCAAAGTGGCGAGCCGGTTGAGGG
>SMWH01000139.1 GCA_004357005.1 Gammaproteobacteria bacterium | reverse complement strand
CAACTGGGCCAACATTTACCCGGCCACCGGCGGTGACGGAACGTCACCCGGCGCGTGGACCCTGTTCGGTCACATCGGTGGTGATGTGGGCACCAGTCATGCGTGGTTGACGGGTTTGTCCTATCTCTCGGTTGATGTGCACGACCTTGGTGTTGCCGAAGAAGGAAAGGGCTTTAGCGGCGACAGCGACCTGACCGTGTTCGATTTTGTTTACAAGTGGGCCCCGAAAGGCAATCCGACCAACAGCAACTTCAAACTCTAGTTCGAGTACTTCTGGCGCGAGGAAGACGGCGAGGCATTCGGTTTGGCCTATGACGGTGAACAGGAGGGTTGGTACCTGCAGGGCGTGTGGCAGTTCATGCCGCGCTGGCGAGTCGGGTACAGGCACGATGAAGTCAGCACGGACAACGGCTTGCTGTTTGCCGATACGATCCTTGCGGACGCGGTGGACGATCCGAAACGGGACACTTTGATGATGGACTGGTCCTACAGCGAGTTCTCCCGGCTGCGTTTCCAGTACACCTATGACCAGGTGCTCGCCGACAGCGACAACCAGTTCTTTTTGCAATACATCATGGCGTTCGGCGCTCACGGCGCCCATGAGTTCTAGGAGGGCAGCGATATGAAAAGAATGTTCGTGCTCATCGTTGTGTTGGCGTTGCCGATGACCGGAGCGCAGGCCCTCGAGGTTTTTGCCTGTGAGCCCGAGTGGGGTGCATTGACCCGGGAACTGGCGGGGGAACGGGCCGAGATCACGGTGGCTACCACGGCTTTTCAGGACCCGCACCGGCTGCAGGCCCGGCCGAGTCTGATCGCGGCGATGCGCAACGCGGATATCCTGGTGTGCACGGGGGCGGACCTGGAGATCGGCTGGTTGCCGCTGCTGCTGCGCCGCGCCGGGAACCCCCGGATCCAGCAGGGACAGCCGGGGCATTTTCTGGCGGCGGACTTCGTGCGCAAGATCGAGATCCCGGCCCGGATCGACCGGGCTCAGGGGGACATCCACCCCCAGGGCAACCCGCACATCCATCTGCGTCCGCGCAACATCGAAAGGGTTGCCAAAGCGCTCGGTGAACACCTGATGGCGATCGACCCCGTCAACGCGACGGACTACGGGGAACGCCTGGAGGATTTCCTGGCACGCTGGGAAGAAGCCTCTGATGAGTGGACAATGCGGGCGGAAAACCTCGAGGGGCTCAGACTGGCGTCTCATCATCGAAGCTTCAGTTACCTGGCCGACTGGCTGGACCTGGACATCGTCGCGACCCTGGAACCCAAACCGGGAATTCCTCCCAGCGGTTCCTACCTGGCCGAATTGCTGGAACGCCTGTCTCCGCGGCCCCCGGCGGCGGTCATCCGAACCCCCTATGCGAACGAGAAACCGTCCCTGTGGTTGACCGAGCGGCTCGACGTGCCGGCAACGGTGCTGCCCTACACGGTGGGCGGCAACGACGAGTCGACGGATCTGTTCGGACTCTACGAGAGCACGCTGAACATGCTGGAGGCATTACGGCAATGACCACCTTCGAATTGAGCATCATCATTCCGGCGCTCGTCGCGGGGTTGCTGGTGCTGTCCACCCACGTGCCGCTCGGCCAGGAGGTCCTGCGCCGGGGCATCATCTTTATCGATCTGGCTATTGCCCAGGTGGCCGGCCTCGGCGTTATTGCCGCGGACGGCATGGGCTGGGAACCCAGCGGATGGATGGTGCAGGTGGCGGCGGTTGCCGCGGCATTGACGGCGGCGGTCACCCTCCACTGGACAGGCAAGCGCTGGCCCGATATCCAGGAGGCCATCATCGGCGTCGCTTTCATCATGGCGGCTGCCGGTGGCGTATTGCTGCTGGCGGGCAATCCCCACGGTGGTGAACATCTGAAAGAACTGCTGGTGGGCCAGATTCTCTGGGTTACGCTCGACCAGTTGATCCCGGTCGCCGTTCTCTACGCTCTCATATTGGCCGCCTGGTTCCGGTTTCGTGACCGGATGATGGGTTTCGGTTTTTACGCGCTGTTCGCCGTTGCCGTCACAGCGTCGGTGCAGCTCGTGGGGGTGTACCTGGTGTTCTCCACCCTTATTATTCCCGCGCTCGCCACCCGCAAGCTGACCCGGCGCGGCGCCCGGCTGGTCTGGGGGTATGTGGTCGGTGGCGCCGGCTACCTGGCCGGGTTGGTCGCGTCCACGCGGCTGGATCTGCCGCCGGGTGCGGTAATCGTGTGGACTCTGGCGATCGTTGCCGTTGCATTCGCCTGGCTGCTGGAACCGCGTCTGGTGGCCGGAGCAAAAGACACGAGCCAGCAAAAAAGGGGGACAGTAAGCTAAGGGGACAGTTACCTCATTTCGTCGCACCGCAGAACAGGTCTTCGGTGCCGGTTCCCGAATTGAGGGAACTGTCCCCTTTTTACCATGCTAGAGTTTCCGGCCCCTGCCGTATCACAAGAGGGACGATCATGAGCTTCTCCCGCAACGCCTCTTTGTTTTTCGTCGTGCTGCTGGGCGCCGGTCTCGTGGCCTGCGGGCGTGCCCCGCAGGAAGCTGCGGCACCGCAGGTCACACCCACCGTTGAAACTGCCCCCGCCGCCGCCTTTGACTATCCGCGGCCGCGTGATGGCGGACAGGTGGACGATTATTTCGGCATCCAGGTGGCCGATCCTTACCGCTGGATGGAGGATGACGATTCGGCGGAGGTGAAGGCCTGGGTGGAGGCGGAAAACGCCATCGCGATGCCTTATCTGCGGGGGTTGCCGGGTTTCGAACGGATCAAGGACCGCCTCACGGAACTGTGGGACTACGAACGCTTTAGCATTCCCGAAAAAGAGGGTGCCCGGTATTTCTTCCGGCGCAATGACGGCCTGCAGGACCAGGATGTGTTGTACGTGGCCGACAGCCACGACGCCGAGCCCCGGATGCTGATCGATCCCAATACTTTCAGCGAGGACCGCACGACGTCCATGCCCAGCTTCTCCGCGAGTCCGGACGGAAAGCTGATCGCCTATAACCGTTCTGAGGGTGGTTCCGATTGGGACACCTGGCACATCCGTGACGTTGACACGGGTGAGGATTTCGATGACCGGGTGGCCTTCACGAAGTTCACCGGCGCGTCCTGGTCCCGGGACAGTCAGGGTTTCTATTACAGCCGCTATCCCGAGAGTGAAGACGGTGCCGGTGATGATTCCCAGCAGGTGAGAATCTATTACCACATCGTAGGTACGGATCAGGCGCAAGACGAAATGATCTATGCCATCACCGATCACGAGACACGCAATCCCTACGCCACCGTTACCGAGGACGGGGCCTGGCTCATTATCGGTGTGTTCGACGGTTACGATTCCAACGGCGTTTACTACCAGTCACTGAGCGACACCGACGCGGACGTTATGCGTCTGCTGGATGATTGGGACGCCCTGTACTCGTTTCTCGGCAACGTGGGTTCCGAGTTCTACTTTCAGACGAACTTCGAAGCGCCCAACCGCCGCGTCATCGCCATCGATACGGAGAACCCCGGGCGGGAGAACTGGCGCGAAGTCGTGGCGGAACAATCGGAGGCCATCCAGGATACTCAATTCACCGGCGGACACATCGTCGTCAGTTATCTGAAGGACGCCAGGTCCATGGTCAGGATTTTCGATCCCTACGGTGAGTTCGTCCGCGAGGTGGAACTGCCGGGGATCGGTACGGTGGGTGGTTTCGACGGACACATGGACGATCCGGAGACTTTCTACAGTTTTACCGGGTTTACGGATCCCTCCACGATCTACCGCTACGACATCGAAACCGGCGAGACTGCGCTGTTCCGCAAACCCGAAGTGGCCATCGATCTGAGCCAGTTCCAGGCGCGCCAGGTTTTCTACGAAAGCAAGGACGGTACCCGGGTACCCATGTTCATTGTGCACAAGGGCGATGTCGTGCTGGATGGCAACAACCCGGTGCTGCTGTACGGCTACGGCGGATTCAACATCTCATTGACGCCGGCGTACAGCACCTCCCGACTGGTGTGGATGGAGATGGGCGGGGTGTTCGCCATGCCCAACCTGCGCGGAGGCGACGAGTACGGGGAGAACTGGCACAAGGCCGGGACCAGGCTCGACAAACAGAACGTCTTCGATGACTTCATCGCCGCGGCGGAATACCTGATTGACGAGGGCTGGACCTCGACCCCAAAACTGGCCATCCAGGGCCGCAGCAACGGCGGTCTGCTGGTGGGCGCGGTCATGACCCAGCGGCCGGAATTGTTCGGCGTGGCTTTGCCCGGCGTGGGCGTGCTGGATATGCTGCGCTATCACACGGCGTCGGCCAATGCGCGCCAATGGTCATCGGATTACGGGTTGAGCGAAAACGAAGACGAGTTCAAGGCATTGTTCGCCTATTCGCCTTATCACAACGTCGTGGACGGAACCTGCTATCCACCGACGCTGGTGACCACCGCGGATCATGATGACAGAGTTGTGCCCTGGAACAGCTTCAAGTTCGGCGCCGCCCTGCAGGCTGCCCAGGGTTGTGACAACCCCGTCATAGTGAGGATAGAGACACGCGCGGGGCACGGTGCCGGGAAACCCACCTGGATGCGCATCGAAGATATCGTCGAACACTGGGCTTTCACGGCCTACCATCTCGGCATGAACCTCGAATAAATAAACGGGACAGGTTCGTTTTTGAACCTAAAAAGGACCTGAAAAGGGGACAGTTCCCTCAATTCGTCGCGCCGTAGAACAGGTCGTCGGTGCCGGTTCCCGAATTGAGGGAACTGTCCCCTTATTTACCCCGGAAGAAAGGTCGTCGCGGCGGCGATGATCCAGAGCGCGAACTCGCCGAGCAAAGCCCATTGCCACCAGCGAAGTTGCTGTTCGGTCACAGGGGATAGAGGATCCGGCCGGTGGCGAAGTAATACACGGCATCAATGATCAACGCGATGCCCAGCAGGAACAGCAAGGGCGTCATGATGAAACCGGCGGCTTTTTCGACCCAGCCGTTGATGCGATCCAGCATCGGTTTGGCGCTTTTGCCCATGACCGCGCGGATGACAATGATCGCAGCAAAGGGCAGTGCGTAGGCCAGGTTGTAGATCGCGAGTTGCGTCAGCGCGCCGGTGGCGTCCAGATCAGCCTTGAGAATCTGATCCAGCGCGGCGAAGTAGGGTACGGCGAAGGGGATCCCGATGAGATTGAGGAGCATCCCCAGCCCGAAGGCCTTCACGGGGCCAAGGGGTTCGGCCTTCTCTTCCGGTTCCGGACGCCCGGTGTCACCACGGCTTTTCAGCGCAACCCAGAGCAGCGCGGCACCGATAAGCAGTTCGAAACCGAACACGAGCGGGCCCGGATCCCGCAGCGTTTCCATGATCCGCTCGAGGCCCAGCGCGATGACGATGCCCGCGAGGAAATAGGCGACCGTATGCCCCAACAGCATCAAGGTGCTGTTGAGCATGGGGCGCGAACTGCCGGTCGCGTAGATCAGGAAGGCGAACAGTACCGGGTTGAGCAGGTCTGTCAGCAGGATGGGCGCCAGAACCGTCCATAGTTCAGTCATGGAATGTCTCCGGCTGCGTCGTATTGTCATCCCGCCGACGCCAGGTCGGTGTATCGGTGAAATCGATCAAGCCGTACGTCAGCAGCCACTCCCGCGCGTCCTCGGCGTCTTCCTGGAACCAGGCCTTTGCTGAACCGAGGCGGAAGGAGTAACCCCAGGCATCCATGTCGGCGAACATGCGTTCGCGGCTCACTCCGGGCACGAAATCCGACAGCAGGATCTGCAGATAGCACACGGCGTTCTCCTCGTGGGTATCGCCGCCCGCGTCCGCGGCCAGGCCCCGGCGCCGTTGGGGACTCATGCAGATGTAATGACAGGCTTCGTGAAGTACCGAGTGCACCGGGGTGTCCGGCCGGGCGTGGGGGCGCTCGCCGGTCAGTCCGGCCTCCGGGGCGCCCCAGAAACTGCCGGGAACGGGCGCATTGGCGGCGACCCGGGTCAACTGAAGCCCAAAACGCCCCAAGAACTCGGCCAGTTCGGGGACCGGGATTGCCGCGACCGGTAGTACGGAATCGGGTCGTTGTAGGTTCTCAGCTGGCACTGCTGGCGCATGATACCCCGCCGCCGGGACGCTATACTGCCCCGCTCATTTGGCTTCGGACCCTCCGGAGAACCGGGTTCCGAGACTCAGGTCTGTGGAATCAGGCCCCGGAAATCAAGGCCCGAAATTAAGGAAGTCGACTCATGCGCCGTGCCCCCCTGTTGCTTTTGCTATTGCTGATTCTGCCTGTGTTGGCGCTTGCCGCCGACGAGATTCCCGAAGGGCGTTTGCCGCAGCACGTGGTGCCCGAGCACTACGACCTGACGCTGACCATCGTGCCCGAGAGCGAGAGCTTTTCCGGGGAGACCCGAATCCGCGTGCGGGTATCGGAAGCCGTGGATCACATCTGGCTGCATGCCCGCAACATGGACATGCAGGAAACCTCGATCACTCTGGAAAACGGCGAGACCCTCACGGTCGACTACGAACAGCTCAACGAATTCGGCGTATCGAAACTCAGCCTGCCTCGCGAGATCGCACCCCAGACGGTCACTCTGAACTTTTCCTACACAGCACCCTTCGACGGGGAACTGCGCGGACTGTACAAGGTGGAGGAAGGTGATGAGTCCTATGCGTTCACCCAGTTCGAAGCCATCGATGCCCGGGGTGCTTTCCCGTCTTTTGACGAGCCGGCTTTCAAGACACCCTTCGATATCGCCGTCATCGTCAGGGAAGACCATGTCGCCATCGGCAACATGCCGGTGGTGTCCGAAGCGAAAATTGGCGACGGAATGAAAAAGGTCACCTATCAGACCACGCCGAAACTTCCGACCTATCTGATTGCCTTCGCCGTCGGGCCGCTGGAAGTGGTAGACGGCGGCGCTTTTCCCCCAACTGAAGTTCGTGACTACGAAGTGCCGTTTAACGGCATTGCGGTCAAGGGCAAGGGTGACCAGTTCGGTTATTCACTGGAGAACACGCGCGGAATTCTTGAAGCCCTCGAGGCCTATTTCGGGATTCCCTACCCTTATCCCAAGCTGGATGTCATCGCGGTGCCGGATTTTTCCGCCGGGGCGATGGAGAACGTGGGCGCGATTACCTTCCGGGAAACCCTGTTGCTGTTCGATGAGAACGCGTCCGCTCAGCAGAAACTGAACTATGCAGTGGTGATGGCCCACGAGTTGGGCCACATGTGGTTCGGGGACCTGGTGACCATGCCCTGGTGGGACGACATCTGGCTCAACGAGGCTTTCGCCACGTGGATTGCCTACAAAGCCGTTTATGACTGGGACCCCGAAACCCGGGGGGATGTGCTGTTGCTGCGTTATTCCATGGGTGCGATGCCCCAGGACGCGCTGGGCGCCGCCCGGCAGATTCGTGAGCCGATCAATACCGTCAACGACATCTCCAACGCCTTCGACGGGATCACCTATCGCAAGGGCGGCGGGGTGTTGTCCATGTTCGAGCAGTATCTGGGTGAGGAAAACTTCCGCAAGGGCGTGCAATTGCACATTGAACGTAACGCCGAGGGAAGCGCGGATGTCAACGACTTCATGAAGGCGCTGTCGGATGCTTCCGGACAGGACATCACCTCGGCTTTCAGTTCCTTTCTGTTCCAGTCCGGCGTGCCCAACATAGATGTCAGTGTGTCGTGTGTGGCAGATAACGCCATCGCCCGGATCCAGCAGTCCCGCTATCTGCCGCTGGGTTCCAAAGCCGATGCGGATCGTACCTGGGAGATACCCGTGTGCATGCGCTACGCGGTGGAAGGCGTGGAAAAGGAAGAATGCGCAATGGTGACCAGGAAAACCGCGACTCTGCCCCTGAGCGAGAGCGGTTGTCCGGACTGGGTGTTGCCCAATGCGAATGCCGCCGGTTACTACCGCTGGAGCATGCCGGCGGAGGCCTATGAGGCATTGAATGAAGCGCCGGCCGACACTTTTAATGACCGCGAGCTGATGAGCATTGCCGACAGCGTGAACGCGGCCTTTGACGCGGGGCGTCTGAACATGGCGGAAGCTGTGAACGCCGTGCGACCCCTGGCCAACGCGAACGACCCGCGGGTGATTACCAAGCCCATGGACATGCTCATTTACATGCGGAATAACCTGGCTGCTTCCGATGCGGATCGCGCGCGTTTCGAAGCCGTGACCCGGGACATGTATGCGGACGCTTTTGTCCGGCTGGCTTTCAGTGGACGTAACGACGACAACACGCAGGAACTCAGGCGCAACCTGGTCAAGTTCCTGGCGCTGGTGGGTGAGGATCCGGTGGTGCGGGGCGAATTGGCGCGTCTCGTCACCCAGGCGTTGGACCACGATGGCCCGTTCTCCGATGTGATCGATACCAACGTGATGCGGACGGCCTTTATCGTAGCCATGCAGGAGGGTGACGCGGAACTGTTCGATGAGTTGCTGGCCCGCTTCAGGCAGAGCACCGACGGCACCATGCGGCCAATCCTGTTGGCGGCGCTGGGCAGTGCCCGTGACCCGGCGCTACTCGCCAGAGGACGAAATTTGCTGCTGGATCCGGATCTTCGCTCCAATGAATACCGCACCCTGTTGTTCGCCGTGGCGGGTGTGGATGAGGCTTCAACCGGCGCCCGTATCGCCTGGGATACCCGCAAGCTGGATAGCACCTGGAACTGGATGCAGAACAACATCGACGCCCTGACGGAGCTCATGCCTACGGGGCATCTGAGTTGGATTCCCGCGAGTTTCGGTGGTTTCTGCAGCAGCGAAAAAGCCGTCGAGCTACAGGCCTTCTTCGAGCCCCGCGTCGAGGGCATGCGCGGCGGACCACGCGTGCTCGCCCAGGTCATCGAAACCGTCGAGAACTGCGCGGCGCTCAAAGCCGCCCAGCAGGGCAAAGCCCGTTCGTACCTGGCTGATCTTTGAGCTAAGGAATCGCGGCTTTGTAGGAGCGGCTTTCCAGCCGCGAATGGATAAGGAGTCGCGGCAAGAATGCCGCTCCCGCACGAGATGGCGCGCCCATAACCAGGGAATTGAAAACATGAACAAATATCTGATGGCTTTTCTTTGCGTCGTGATAAGCGGCCCGCTGTTTGCCGATGACGCCACTGAGGCGCTGCACGAGCTTTTCGGCGACGAGTGGGAGCGCACCATGCGCGAGAACCCCACCTGGGCCTCGCAACTGGGGGATCGCCGTTACAACGACCAGTGGCCTGACCGCAGTCTCAAGGCCGTGGCCATGAGCCATGCGGGCGACCAAAAGGCGCTGAGTCGCCTGGAGGCCATCGACCGCTCGGCGCTGAGCGGGGACGATCAGCTCAACTATGACCTGTTCGGCAAACAGTTGAAGAACCGAGTCGAAGGTCATCAGTACAAAATGTTCCTGATTCCCTTGAACCAGCGCGGTGGTATCCAGAACCAGGACGAGATAACGACCCGTCTGCGGTTCCAGACGGGCAAGGACTATGAGGACTGGATCGGACGTCTGCAACGATTCGGTGTTTACGCAGACCAGACCATCGCGCTCATGCAGCGGGGTATGGACGAGGGCGTGGTGCCGCCCCGGGTGATCATGGAGCGCATCCCGGATCAGATCGCCTCCCAGCTCGTGGGACACCCGGGTGACAGTCCTTATTACGCGCCGTTCAAAAAGTTTCCCGACAGTTTCGACACTCAGACCAGCGCACGGCTTTCTTCCGACGCGCTGGAGGCTATTGAACAGACCGTGCTGCCGGCCTATGTGAGGTTTCAGGAATTTTTCAATGAGGAATACCTGGCCGCTACCCGTGACAGCGTGGGTGCTTCCTCGTTTCCATCGGGCAAGGATTTCTATGAGTACCGGGTCAGGTTCTATACGACGACGGGTCTGACGCCGGATGAGATCCACCAGATCGGTCTGGAGGAAGTGGAACGCATCCACGGCGAGATGGAACGGGTGATCAACAAGGTGGAATTCGAGGGCAGCTTTGAGGAGTTCCTGGATTTCCTCCGCACCGACTCGCAGTTCTATTACGAAGACCCGGATGCTTTGTTCAAGGCCTACCTCGCGACGAGCAAACGGCTGGACCCGGAGCTGGTGGGTTTGTTCGGAAAGTTGCCACGCATGCCCTACGGCGTGCGCGCCATTCCCGATTCCATCGCCCCGGACACGACGACTGCTTATTATTCGCGGCCCGCCGCCGATGGCAGCCGGCCCGGCTGGTACTGGGTGAATCTCTACAAACCCGAGGTGCGGCCCAAGTACGAGATCGAAGTGCTGTCCGTGCACGAAGCCGTGCCGGGGCATCACCTGCAGATCTCCCTGGCCATGGAGTTGGGTGAGTTGCCCAACTTCCGCCGCTACGGCGGCTTTACCGCGTTTACCGAAGGGTGGGGGCTTTACAGTGAGAGCCTGGGTTACGAAATGGGCCTGTACCAGGATCCTTATTCTGAATTCGGCGCGCTCACCTATGACATGTGGCGGGCGGTGAGACTCGTGGTGGACACAGGGCTGCACTACAGGGGCTGGACCCGGCAGCAGGCCATTGATTTCTTCACGGCCAACGCCGCCAAGACCAAGCACGACATCGTCAACGAGATTGATCGCTACATCGCCTGGCCGGGACAGGCGCTGGCCTACAAGATCGGTCAGCTGAAAATCCGCGAGTTGCGCACGCGCGCGGAAGAAACTCTTGGAGATGATTTTGACATCCGAGCTTTCCACGACACGGTGCTGGGTTCCGGCGCGGTGCCGCTGGATGTGCTCGAACGCAAGATCGACGCCTGGATCGCGCAGAACGTGGCTGCGAACTGAGCGTTCCTGATCACCTTGGCTTGAGTATCCGCGCGGGGGACTGTGTTACACTTTTTTCCGATTTCAGCTGAGCCCGAACAAAACAGAGTCAAATATGAAACCCACGTTTTTCATTGCATGCATGGTCTTGTTGGTTCCGATGGTCGCCTTGGCGACCAATGTGCCAACGGATACTCCTTTGCGGATCATATTCGTAAGCTCGAACACATCTGACGGAAACATTGGCGGTCTGACGGGTGCGGACAGTATCGTGCAGGCGGCCGCCAATAATCCGGGGTCCGAGATTTCCGGTCATTCAGTAACTGCGATCCTGTCTGTTGTGGGTACCAGCGCGCAGAGTCGTTTTGTAGACGGGGGTGAGCCGATCTACAATACGCGCGGCCAAATCGTCGCCAACAATTTCTCCGAAATGTTTTCCGGTGCGGGTACTTCTCTTGCGAACACGATTTTGTACGACGAGGCCGGCAACGCCAATGACGGTATCGTGTGGACGGGTACTGAGGCGGACGGCACGCTGGCACCCACGCACTGCACGAGTTACTCGACGAACTCCAACCAGCAGGATGGACGTATCGGGCAATCCAATGACAGCGACGGCCAGTGGGTACAATGGGGTACCCTCAACTGTGTCAATCCGGCACGTCTTTACGGGATGACCGAGGTATTTGCGGTGCATGGCGTGCCGACGCTTGGTCCAGCTTCAATCGGTCTTCTCGTATTGTTGCTGATCGGGCTCGCCTCGGTAGTGTTTCGGTGGCGCTCGACATAAGAACTACGGGGCCGTGTCATCCGATCCGCCGGAACTTCGGCGCCATTTCCATGCCTGGTGCGGGGCGCGTGGCTGACTAGCCACGCAGATTGCGGCGCATGACGGGCCGGGTTTTTGAGCGGCGGGCGACTTCTTTGAATCCAGCTTTGCGGAAGGTCGCGACCAGCCCGTAGTAGGCGAAGGTTGCGGGGTAGCGTCTGCTTCCCGGGTCAACCGGGTAACCTTCGACGATTTTCCCGCGTTTTCTTCTGACCTGTTCGGCGGCCGCGTTCAACAAGGCCACCGAGACACCCTGGCCGCGGCAATCCCGGTGGACGAAGAAACAGGGCA
Source organism: Gammaproteobacteria bacterium (assembly GCA_004357005.1). Taxonomy (GTDB): domain Bacteria; phylum Pseudomonadota; class Gammaproteobacteria; order SMWH01; family SMWH01; genus SMWH01. The sequence goes on along the minus strand of SMWH01000139.1, from coordinate 6,340 downwards.
CCGACCACACCGGCTTGTCATCCACCGGCGCCACCACTTTTGAACGCGCCAGTCGGGTGAAACGCTCCCGTGGCGCAACCGCGCACCAGCCGATCGCCTCATCTCCGTCGTAGGCGAGAATCCCCGGGACTTCGCCGGCATCCACGCGCCGTTTCATGGCCCGGCGGTTCTTTTCCCCTTTTCGAGATTCGAACTCACCCTGGGTCTGGACGAAATACATGCACCAGCAACCGGCACAGGCGCCCTTCGGTCCGAACAGGGAACGAAAGTCGGGCCAGGTCTTCGGGGTCAACGGCTTGAAGCGCAGTTTGCTCATTGAGGTTGTTCGGAGATACGCACCAGCAGTTCACCGTTGGAGGTCTCCTCGACGGTGGTGCCGAAGGGTTGCGACAGTTGTTGCAGCAGCTGTCCTATCTGGATCGCCGCGGTACCCCGCGCCCGTACCGGTCGTCCTTTCATCTCCTCCAGGCTGCCTTGCCGCAGGTTCAGGGGGATCAGGCGTATCTGCGTCGGTTCCGCGCCCTCGAAAGTAATCACCGGCAACACGCCGAACCAGTAGGCGGGATTCGCGAATCGGTCATTGCGGGGCCGCGGGTAATCCTGCTCCGGGTCGGTGCCATATTTCTGATGAAACTCCCAGGGCTGGTTTTTGACGCCGTGGGGCTGATAAAAGAAATTTCCCAGTCCATAGAAAATGGGCCGTCCCCGGTAGATTTCGATGCCAAGCAAGTAATGTGACCCGTGCGTAAAGAACACATCGGCGCCTGCGTCGATGGCCGCATGGGCAAGATCCACAAGGAATTTGGGTGGCCCGGGCTCAGTTTTTTTCTGGTGCGCGTGGATGGAAACCACCACGTAGTCCGCGTTGTCGGCGGCGATACGAATCTGTTCGAGATTGCCCTCCCAATCGCTTTTGTCCGGCACGTAACGGACACGCTGTCCATCGGCAACATAGAAATGCATGGTGGCAAGGCTTATATCGCCATTATCGCTCCGGAAGAAAGGCAGTTTTTCCGTCTCGGCGATTGCCTGAAGCCGGGAGGCGGAGTCCTCGGACAGGCTGTAACGTTTTGTCACCCGAAGAGGGTTCAGGCCGGGGCGACCGGCAATGCCGTGGACCGGTGGTGAAGCTGCACCGAATTCATTGAAGGTGGATGCCATGGCGACGAACCCCACGCGTTTGCTCGTGTTGGCGAACGCGGGAGCCCGGGCAGCCGGCAGGTCTTTGCCGCTGCCGGCGATGGCGATGCCCGCCCGGCCCAGGTTTGCGTGGGTGGAAAAAATCGCCTCGGGGCCGTAGTCATAGGTGTGATTGTTGGCATGAGATACCATGTCCACGCCGAGCCAGCGCAGGTCTTTCGCCATGCTCCCGGATGCGAATAACCACGCGCCACCACCGTCGCGCTGAGCGTAACCCTCACCGTCTCTGAGCACGGTTTCCAGATTGATAATGGCCATGTCGGCACCGCGAACGATGTCCACGATTTCCAGGAAAGCGGGATCATTCGACGATGAAAGCGGGAAGGTCACGATCGAGTCCCCGGTGACGATCAGGGTGAAGTGGTCGTCGGCCCCGTCGATGGCCGGGGCGCACGCCAGCCCGGCGGCGACTGCAAATAAGAGCAGTTTCGATTTCACGCGATAGGGATTTCTTCGATCACAAGTTCGGGATGGTACCGGGGAATGCCGATCCGGTACCAGATAAAGGGAAACAGGGGGTTGGGCAGAAAATACAGCCAACCGAGGCTCCTGACGGTCGTGTTGTCGGGGGCGGTCCAGTTCATCCAGACATAGAGAAACTTGTAGAAACACAGTCCCGGGATGAAATTCGGCTTGAATTCGCCTTCCCGCAGGTATTTCTTGCGGATGTACAAGTTGCCTTCGAAGGGGGTGATGCCCCAACCCTTGGGCCCCTCGGCGATCACCGCGCCGGTAGGTTCGTGGGTTATGCGAATGGTCTTGCTCATGTCGTCAGTTTCATGAAACGGCCGGCCATCTTCGGGCCGGCGGCCTCATCCTCGTGTTTGAAATATACAAAGGCATGGGACCAGTCCTGGTCCTGTATTGCTTTCATCCATTTCTTCAGGGCAGCGGGGGAGTATTTCTCCCGTCGGAGCCGAAGATAACCCCAGTCCGCCGTTGCCACGATATTCGGACCTTTCGACTCGTCCGTATCGGCCTGACACAGGGCCGCGCCGGCGTCCCGGAGCGCGTCCAAAACCAGGTCCTCGAACCAGGAGTCGTGGCGGAATTCGAAAGCCACCGGTGTCCCGCCCGGCAGCGAGGCCAGGAAATTTTTCAGCCGTTCGGCGTCGGCCTTGAGGTTGGGTGGCAACTGGAACAGCACGCAACCCAGGCGTTCACCCAGTGTCGCGAGTTGGGAGAGCAGGTAGGAGACCTCTTCATCGGTGTCGTGGAGTCGCTTGAAATGGGTGATGCGCCGGGAAGCCTTGATCACGAAGCGGAAGTTCTCCGGGACCTTTTCCGCCCACTGTTCCAGTACAGCTCTTTTTGGCATGCGGTAGAAAGTGTTATTGATTTCCACCGACGGCAGCTTCGAGCTGTAGAACGCAAGCATCTCCTCGGGCTTGATCTTCTCCGGGTAAAAGGCGCCCTTCCACTCCTTGTAGCTGAAACCGCTCGTGCCCGCGTAGATACCGGTCATGCCCCTTTCCCGTTGGCCAGATACTCACCCAGGGCCTCGATGGCGTTAACAAGGTCCGGACTTTCTGTCAGCACGGGCAAAACCGGGTCATGTCCCAGTTTGTTCATTCGCGCTGCGGCGTTTTTGATGGTGTAGCGTTGCAGCGTCAGTCCCTTGCGCACCTCGTTCCATTTCAACGGCATGGAGACTGTGGCGCCGGGTTTGGCCCGGGCGGAATAGGGCGCGGCGAGCAACTGGCCGCGACGGTTTTGCATGAAATCCACATAAACCTTCCCTTCGCGCCGAGCCGGGATGCGTACCACGGTCGCGATGTCCGGTAGCTGGCTGCAAATCACGCGCGCCAGGAGTTCTCCAAAACCCCGGCACTGTTCATAGGTGAACTGTCCGCCCAGCGGGATCAGTACGTGCAACCCCGTTGACCCCGACGTCTTCACGTAATTTTGCAGGCCGATCTCGTCGCAGAGGTTGTGGATGGCTTTCGCGATCTCGATGACATGTTCGAAGGGGGCCGCTTTCGGATCCAGATCGAGAATGCAGTAATCGGGAAGTTCCAGGGCGCCAATGCGGCTGTGCCACATGTGCAACGCGATGCTGGCGAGATTGGCGATGTACAGCAACCCTTCCGCGTCATCGACCAGAAAATAAGCGATCTCGCGTTCCGAGCCTTCGCTGTAGATTTTTTCCACCCTCAGCCAGGGTGGCGCGAACCCGGGCGCATCTTTCTGGTAAAAGGACTTGCCGTCGATACCGTCCGGGTAGCGGCGCATCACCAGTGGGCGGTCTTTGAGATAGGGCAGGATCCATTCGGAAATGTCCCGGTAGTAGTCAATGAGATCGCCCTTGGTGAAATTGTCTGACCGCCAGAACACCTTGTCCAGGTTGGAGAAGATGACTTGCTTCTCCGGGGCTTCGTCCCCCGAATCCAGGTCGGGCCCCTGGTCCGCGTTCTGCAACATACAGTCCTCCGGGGGCTTGTCATCCCGAAGCCGCAGGAAAGCGGCCTGGCGCAACTGACCCGCTGCAGTGATCTCCTTGTAACGAACTTCCGCCACCAACTGTGGTTGTACCCAGTGATCCGTTGTTTCCGCGGGGACCTCGCAGGGCGGGGCATCGGTTCCCAGATTCTCGAGTTCGAGGGTGATTTCCTTTCGCAACGCGTCGGAAAAGCCGGTGCCAGTGCGCCCGAGATAAACCAGGTTCTCATCCGCGTCGTACTGGGCCACGTGCAAGGCGCCAAAACCGGGGATGTTTCCTTTCGGATCCGTGTAACCGATCACGACGAAGTCATCCGTGCGGATCGTGGGGATCTTGCGCCAGTGTTCCGAACGGCGGCCGTAGTAGAGCGAGTCGGCTTTCTTGGCCACCACGCCTTCCAGTCGCATGCGGTTGACTTCCTCGAACATGGCCTCGCCGTGTTCCGGAATGTGTTCGGTGTAACGGATCGGTCCGGTTGTGGGCAGGACCTGTTCCAGCAGTTCCTTGCGTTTCAACAGCGGCAAGTGGCGCAGGTCGTAGTCGTTGAGCGCCAGCAGATCGAAAGCCTGGAACAAAGCGGGCAGTTCCGCGGCGGCACGCAGAATACTCGTGCGCCGGGTCAGGTGGCCGCGCTTTTGCAACAGCGCGAAACTCGGACGGCCCATCTTGTCATTGACGATGACTTCACCATCGAGGATCACATGTTCGAAGGGCAGGTGTTTCACCGCATCGGCTATTTCGGGGAACGTCTCGGTGAGGTTGTGGCCATTGCGGGATATGAGTACGCCTTCGCCGTCTTCCCGGGCCGCCAGCAGCCGGTAGCCGTCGTACTTGATCTCATACACCCAGTCCGGATCGGAAAAGGGTTTGCCGGGTTTGGCCAGCATCACTTTTACAGCGCCCACGGGCAGGATTTTGTTCGTGGCCTTGAATTTCTTTAGCTTCTTCTCGGCACCGGGGGCGGGATCGAAGCCGGCCTTGAGTTGCAACGCGCCGATTCCGGAAAGGATGGAATCTTCCGGGTAGCTGTCGGTGCTCAGGTCTTCGATATAGGCATCGCGTTCCTTGATGAACAGCCAGTTCTCCTTGGTACGGACCAGCGTCCAGCGCCCATGGAGTTTGTGGCCCCGCAGTTCGAAAAGGAGCTTGCCTTTGTGCATGCCCTCCACGGGATTCTCGATCGGGATCCAGATGCCCCGGTCCCAGACGATCACGGCGCCGGCGCCATAATTGCCTTCCGGGATGATGCCTTCGAAATCGGCGTATTCCAGCGGATGGGCTTCAACGTGAACGGCCAGGCGTTTGTCGGCGGGATTGGGGGACGGCCCCTTCGGCACCGCCCAGGATTCCAGAACGCCGTTCATTTCCAGCCTCAGGTCGTAGTGCAGCTGGCGGGCGGCGTGGTGGTGGACGACAAAAACATTGCGCCCGGGAATGGCCCCGCCGCCAAAGGGCTCCGGGGTCTTATCGGTAAATCTCTTTTCCCGATAGGTACTTAGCCGATCTACTTCGCTTGAAGACATAGGTTTGGCGGGGTAGGATTTCGCCATTATGGGCGCCAGAGCAATCGGATCCGTGGCCATTTCCTTCGGGATGGTCACCATTCCAGTGAAGCTGTACACGACGGCGGAATCCGCCAGTCAGATCCGCTTCAACCAGCTGGAACAGGCGACCGGTGCGCGGGTGAAACAGCAGTATATATCCAGCAAGACCGGTGAGATCGTTCCCCGCGAGGACATGGTCAAGGGCTACGAGTTCTCGAAAGGCCAGTACGTGACCTTTACGCCGGACGAGCTCAAAGCCATCGAGGCCAAATCCAACCACGCCATCGAGATCAACGAATTCGTGCCGGCGAAAGACGTCGACCCGCTGATCTTCGACAAGAGCTACTACATCGGTCCGGACAAGGGCGGTGCCCGTGCTTATCATCTGTTGCGCGAGGCGATGACCCAGACCAGCCGCGTGGCCGTCGCCAGTTACGCCAGCCGCGGCAAAGGGTACCTGGTCATGGTGCGCCCGTTTGAACATGGGTTGATCATGGAGCAGTTGCGTTACAGCGATGAAGTCAGGGCTTTTGCCGAAGTCTCGATTGAAGAAGTCGAGATCAGGAAGGACGAGCTCAAGCTCGCCATCCAGCTCATCGAGCAGGTTTCGACGAAAGAGTTCAAGCACGAAAACTACCGTGACGAAGTGCGTGAACGGGTACTGGCTTTGATCCAGGACAAGGTAGACGGCAAGGACATCACCATGGCGCCGGAAGAAGATTCCGGGGGCAAGATCATCGACCTGATGGCGGCTCTAAAAAAGAGCCTTGCCGAGAAGGGCAAGGTCACCGACAAAAAACCCGCCAAGCGTGCGACCAGGAAAGCGGCTGCGAAGACGGCCGACACCAAGACCACCACGCGCAAGGCGGCCAACCGATAACAGATGACTTATACGACACGTGATGTGGCAGACATGTTGGGTCTGTCCGTCACTCAGGTATTGTCCTTCGTCCGTGACGGCCTCGTGGAACCCAACCGCGGATCGAGAGGTTCTTATCGCTTCTCCTTTCAGGATCTTGTATTGCTGCGTACGGCCGGCGAAATGGCGCGCGCGAACATTCCCATCGCGAAAGTTCGCCGGGCCCTGAAAAATCTCAAGGACACGCTGCCCCGGGGCAAGCCTCTCACCGCGGTGCGCATCACAGCCCACGGCGAT
>SMWH01000138.1 GCA_004357005.1 Gammaproteobacteria bacterium | reverse complement strand
GGCCGAATACCGGTACGTCGAAGTGTTGCAGCAATTCTTCGACGCCCGCCACATGGTCCCAATGATGGTGTGTGATGATGATCGCGCCCAGTTCCAGTTCGTCGTTCTGGATGGCCTGCAACACGGGCGTGGCGTCACCCGGGTCCACGACCGCCGCGCGGGAACCCTCGCGAAGACACCAGATGTAGTTGTCCTGGAAGGCGGGAATCGGCTCTATGCGGAGCATCCGGCGATGCTCTCACAAAAGCGCCGGTAGCGGTCAAGCCGCCCTGTGGCGTCGTCTGGACGGGTGTTCTATGCTTGGAAGCCACATGACGCAACCGGTCACCAAAGACCGTCCCTGTCCGACGCTGGCGGACCTCGCGGCGTGGTATGAACAACCCCTTGGAACCCGGCTCTGGCAGGCGGAACTGAAGACACTCAGCAGCCTGCTGGCGGATCGGCACCTCCCGCGCGCCCTGATCGTTGGCGGCCCGGCAGACAATGCCGAACTGTGCGATTCCACCTACAGGGTCACCCTCGGGCCACGTCCACCCGGGCACGGTGATCTATGGGCCAGTCCCGAAGAGCTGCCGCTGCTGTCGCGCAGTTTCGATCTGGTCATCCTGGTTCACGTTCTCGAGTACAGCGCTTACCCGGGCCTCATGCTGTCGGAGGTTCACCGGGTACTGGCGCCGGAAGGCCTGCTTGCCCTGGTAGCTTTCAATCCGAACAGTTTCTGGGCATGGGGTCAGCGGGTGAAACGCCGCGGCAACGGCTTACCCGGACAGGGGAGATCGTGGTCGGCTTCCGTGTTGCGCAAGGGCATTCGGGAAGCGGGTCTCATTCCGCTGGCCTATCGTCGCGTATGCTTGCCAGGCAGTGGCAGAGCAAAGCCGAGCCGCTTTCAGGAAATCATGCCGCCTTGTGCGCTGAGCCATGCGGGAGTAGCACGGCGCAGGGATGTGGGGGCGACGCCGCTCGCGGTGCGCCCGCGTTTTACGCGCACGCTGGTGGGTGATTCGTTTCCGCAACCCACATCAAGGAACATGCCCTGAGGAAAATGCATTGACCGATACCGTGGAAATTTTTACTGACGGCGCCTGCAGCGGGAACCCGGGCCCCGGCGGGTGGGGTGTCGTGTTGCGTTTTGGGGATGAGGAACGCCAGTTGTCCGGCGGCGAGTCCGATACGACGAACAACCGCATGGAACTGTTGGCGGCTATCCGCGCGCTGGAGACCCTGAAACGCCGGTGCCGTGTGGTTGTGACCACCGACTCCCAATACGTCATGAAGGGCGTCACCGAGTGGATGCCGGTCTGGAAGCGCAATGGGTGGCGCACGTCGTCGAAAAAGCCGGTACGCAACCAGGATCTGTGGACAGAACTGGATGAGTTGCTGTCAGCCCACGAAGTAAGCTGGGAGTGGGTGCGCGGACACACGGGGCACCCCGAGAACGAACAGGCGGACTATCTCGCGCGACAGGCGATCCGTGATCTGGAACTCGAATGAACAAGACAACTCCCCGACAGGTCGTTCTGGACACTGAAACCACGGGCCTCGAAATATCCGACGGACACCGGATCATCGAGATCGGATGCATCGAAATCTCCAGTCGCCGACCGACGGGCCGGCGATTTCAGCACTATGTGCGACCCGACCGGCACATCGACCCCGGAGCGTTGGAAATTCACGGGATCACCATAGAGCAACTCGCAGACAAACCACCGTTTGCCGACATCGTCGATGAACTCATGGAGTTCATCGGTGGCGCCGAACTCATTATTCACAACGCCCCGTTCGATATGGAATTTCTCAACCATGAACTGGGTTTGTTCGAGAACCGGTGGAGCTGTATCGATGACCATGTGGCGGGCGTGCTCGATACGCTGGTCCTCGCGCGTCGCCTGCACCCGGGCATGAAAAACAGCCTCGATGCTCTGTGCAAGCGTTACGACGTGGATAATTCCAACCGCACCTTGCATGGGGCACTGCTCGATGCCGAGTTGCTCGCCGAGGTGTATCTGGCCATGACCGGTGGTCAGTCCTCCATGACCCTGCCCATAAAAAGCCTGGAAAGTGCAGGTCGCGGGGGCGGCAACAGCCAAACTAACCGGGAACGGGCACCCCTGCGTGTGATTCGTGCCAGCGACGCCGAACGCAAGGCCCACGCAGAACGATTGCGTCGAATCGATGAAAACAGCGGTGGTCAGTGTGTCTGGTTACGGGGCGAAGATGAACCCCTGCCCACACAGAACTAGCCGCTCGTGAAGTAGTGGCTGTTGATCAGAATGTGGACGTAAATGCTTGCGGCGTAACCCAGGGCGATCGCCGGCGTCCATGCCATGTGGCGGAAGAAAGTGTAGATACCGCGCGCTTGTCCCATCAGCGCGACACCCGCTGCTGATCCGACGGATAACAGGCTTCCGCCAACTCCCGCCGTGAGGGTGACCAGCAGCCACTGTCCTTCGTCCATGGTCGGGTTCATCTCCAGCACCGCGACCATCACCGGGATGTTGTCCACGACGGCGGACAGCAAACCGACCAGGATGTTGGCAACGGTAGGTCCGAGTTGCACATAGCTGAACTCCGATGCCACTTCCAGGTATCCGATGAAGGCCAGCCCGCCGACGCACATGATGACGCCGTAAAAAAACAGCAGCGTGTCCCACTCCGCCCGTGCAACCTCCCGAAAGCTGTCGAATGCCGCGACATCCCCCAGCTCACCGATCTCCATCCGACGCTCGCCAATTGGAAGGTGGGTTCGCCGCAGGTAGTACCCGAATATCTTGAGATACGCCAGTCCGGTCATCATTCCCAGAAACGGGGGAAGACCGAGGAAGTTGTGGAACGTTACTGCCGTGGCGATGGTGGACAGGAACAGCAGCATGATGCGTTTCGCACCACGTTTCATGATCACTATCTCGCCGGAGACATCGGGTTGTACCTTCGCGATGGCAAAGTTCATGATCGTCGCCGGGATGATGTAGTTCACCACCGATGGGATAAACAGGGCAAAGAAGGTCTGGAACTCGACGAGTTCCCTTTGCCAGACCATCAGCGTCGTGATATCGCCGAAGGGACTGAAGGCGCCACCCGCATTGGCGGCAACGACGATATTGATGCAGGCCAGGCTCACGAATCGGATGTTGCTGCCACCGACGGCGAGGACCACGGCGCCCATGACGAGCGCGGTGGTCAGGTTGTCGATGATCGGCGAGAGGAAAAAACTGAGAATGCCTGTTATCCAGAACAACTGCCGGTAGGTGAAGCCCTTGCGGATCAGCCATGACCTCAAGGCGGCAAACACGTTGCGCTCGCTCATGGAGTTCACGTAGGTCATGGCAGCCAGCAGAAACAGCATCAGTTCCCCGTACTCGACGAGGTAGTGTTTGACTGCTTGTTCTACGGCGTGATCTATCCCATGGCTGGCATAAACGGCGCCGATCGTGGCCCAGATAATGCCGGCCGCCAGCATCACCGGCTTGGATTTCCGCATATGCGTGAATTCCTCGGCGATCACCAGGGCATAGGCCAGCACGAACACCAGTAAGGAGAAGTACCCGATCCAACTCTCGGTCAGGTTCAGGTGCTGCATGGCCGGCGCCGCCGCAAATACGGTGAGCGGAAGCAGAAGGGGGCTGGCGGTGAGCGTCCTGCGCAACAGGTTCAAAGGCTCTCTCCATGGGCGGGCCGAAACCCGGCCCGAGGCTCCCGGATATTACATAAAGTGCGGCAATCATCACAACCGGGGCCTCGGCGCCTTGCCTGACAAAGGCGGGATGGGGTGGCATACTCGTTCTCCTGCGCCGCAGGAGAGGGGGCCATGAATCCATCATCGGTTGTCCGGCGGTTAATCCAGAGCGTGGCGGTCGCCACGTCCGGGGTTTTCTTGAGCACGATGGCTCTGGCAGGGGCATCGGGGCCGTTATTGCCATCCCAGTCCAATGACGCCCATCTCGGCGTCGCCAGTTGCGCCAGTGCGGTCTGCCATGGCTCGGTGCAGGCCTTTCCCGATTCAACCGTGCGCCGGAACGAGTATGCGTGGTGGCAGACCAACGATCCTCACGCCCAGGCATACCAGGTCCTGTACAACGATGCATCAAAGGCCATAGCGCGCAAACTCGGTTTGAGCGCAGCACATGAGGCTGACATGTGCCTGGATTGCCACGCGGATAACGTGCCCGTGGACCAGCGCGGCGAAAAGTTCCAGCTAAGCGATGGGATCAGTTGTGAAGCCTGTCACGGGGGCGCGGAACGTTGGTTGTCGGCCCACACGGCGCCCGATGCAAGCCACGCGGGAAACCTCGAACTCGGGCTTTACCCGACGGAGGCCCCGGTGCAAAGGGCGAGGTTATGCCTGTCCTGTCATCTGGGTGGTGAAGACAAGCTGATCACACACCGCATCATGGGCGCGGGCCATCCGCGGATCTCCTTCGAACTGGATACTTTCACCGAGTTGCAGCGTCATTACGACTACGACCCGGATTACAGCGAACGCAAGGGCGTTCCCGATGGCGTGCGTGACTGGGCCGTCGGACAGGCCACGGCAGCCCGTAACATGCTCGGGATCCTGCTGGATCCCCAGCACGGCCGCGATGGTCTGTTTCCGGAACTCGTCGTGTTTGATTGCCACGCCTGCCATCACGCCATGTCGAAGCGGCAATGGGGCAGACGTGACGGTACCGGTTTGGGACCCGGGGTCGTTCGTTTCAACGACGCCTATCTGCTCATGTTGCGCCACATCATGAGTGTGGTGAATCCCGGGATCGGACAGCGTCTGGCGGAACAGACCCTGGCGTTGCACCGGGCCACGACCGTGGGACGCCAGGCCACACATCAGGCGGGGGAGAACCTGCTGGCGAGTGTGGATGCCGCGGGGAGCGCTTTGCAGGCCTATCGTTTTGCGGGGGATGCGCTGGATGCGATCCTCGGCAGCCTCATCGAGGGCGGGATCGCAGGAGAGTATCGCGACTATGCCGGTGCCGAACAGGCATCGATGGCGGTACAGGGTCTCATCGCTGCATTCGAGCGTTCCGGGGCCCTGTCACCCGAACAGATCGCCCGACTGACCGCCGAGATGGATGAGTCCATGTTCCCGGCGATGGATGACGAGGAAAACTACCGGCCTTCAGTGTTTGTGGGAGCGCTGCGAAAGATCCAGGCCGCCGCGCCGTAGGAGCGCCATCCTGTTCGTGGGAGTGGCTTTGTAGGAAACGGCTTTCCAGCCGCGATTCCTTTGTTTAGTCTTTGAGTGCGAGCAGGGCGACGCTTACGTTGTCGGATCCACCGTTGTCCAGCGCGGATTGAACAAGCTGGTCGGCTTTTTGTTCCAGTGATTTGTTCTGTCCCAGGATCTCGGCGATGGCTTCATCGTCCAGTTCGTTGTTGAGGCCGTCGCTGCATAGCAACAACACATCCCCCGGACGCAGTTTTCCCTTTACCGTATCTACCCGCAGATCAGCGGGGGCGGTCACGCCCAGAGCCTGGGTAATGACATGGCGCTGGGGATGGTTCTCTGCCTGTTCTGGCGAGATCGCGCCCCCAGCGAGGAGTTCCTGGACATAGGAGTGGTCCGTGGTGATCTGGCGCAGAGAATCGCCGGCAGCCTGGTAGTGATAGGCCCGGCTGTCGCCGACCCAGTCGACCCTGAAACGGTTCTTGTCCAGGTGGGTGGCCACGACCGTTGTACCCATGCCCGTGTAGTCTCCGGTGGCTTTTGAGCAGACCGCTTCGTTGGCTTCTTGAATGGCCTTGTCCAGCGGCAGACCGTCTTCGACAGCCGCCAGGAGGATATCCCGGGCCAGTGCACTGGCCACTTCACCGTGGTCATGTCCGCCCATGCCGTCCGCCACCAGCCAGAGGTTCAGGTCAGGCACGGCGAGGACGGTGTCCTCGTTGTGCTTGCGCTTGTGACCCGGATGGGTGCGATGGGCGGAAACGATCATGCTGCACCTTTCGGAAGCCGGCAACGGAAATCTGGGTAGGGATTATATGCGCTGCGGGGCAGCCACCGGGGATGCCGGGCTGCCGTTGGCCACCTGAGGCGGGGTCTGGCGATCCGTGAACCAGACGAGGATATCGAAATAACTGCGGATGTTTTCCACGTAGCGGACTGGTTCATGGCCCCTGGCGTAGCCGTGGCGGGTCTGGTTGTACCAATGTTCCTGCGTTAACAGGGGCAGATGGCGTTTCACGTCCGCCCAGCGGTCCGGATTCCCCCCGGCTCGCGCCGTCAGTACACGCGCATCTTCCAGGTGGCCGTAGCCCACGTTGTAGGCCGCCAGGGCCAGCCACGTGCGGTCGGGTTCGAGAATCCGATCAGGAAGTCTGGTGTGCAACTCCCAGAAATACCGGGCGCCGCCAAAAATGCTCTGCTGGGGGTCGAGGCGGTCAACCACGCCCACATGGCTGGCGGTGGGTTGGGTCAACATCATGACGCCTCGAACACCGGTGGGCGAGATGGCCTCAGGATTCCAGTGGGATTCCTGGTAGCCGATAGCCGCGATCAGCCGCCAGTCCAGACCGGTGTCGCCGGCTGCCGTTTCCATGAACGGGCGAAGCGGTGGAAGTCGCTGCTGGATGTGTTGCAGAAACAGTCGCGTTCCCACGTAATCAAATTCCTCCAGATGCGAGTAGTGCCGGACGATCAACTCGGACAGGCGCCCGTCATCCATGACGCGTTCCAGAAACTCGTTGGCCGCCTCATACAGGCTGGAATCGCCCCCGCGCGGGAACGCCCAGGCCTGGGGTTGCTCGGCGGACAGGCTGAAAGCTATGCGCGTTTCCGGGAACAACCAGCGATTGAGCGTGAATACATTGGAATCCACCACCGTGTAGTCCACCAGGCCGTTGTTGACCCGCTCCAGCAGCCGTTCGATCCCGACGCCGGATACCTCCCGCCAGGCGAGTTCCGGGTAGATTCCGCGCAGTTTTCGCAGTTGGCTGACATAGCTGGTATTGGCAATGACTTCGAGATTTGAACCGATCAGGTCGGCAATTTTTTCCGGTCGCGGGGTGTCGTTGTGGTAGACGACCACTTGCTCGGTTTTCTGGTAGGCCACGGAGAAGCGCACGAAGGCCTTGCGGCCTTCGGTAACCGTGATGCCGGCGGCGGCGAAATCGGCCCGACCCGCGACCACTTCCGGCAGGACGTCCCCGAAGGTGGGCATGGCGACGACCTCGAGTTCCACCCCCAACTCCGCGGCGAACATGGCCGCCAGGTCGTACTCGAAGCCCGTGGGGCCATCGCGGCCTTCGTAGTAAGACGTTGGGCCGTTGGCCGTGACAACGACGAGTCTGGCGTTGGCCAAAACCTGCTCGAGCGCGGTGTTGGACTGACAAGCGGAGAGAAGGAGGAGGAGCCCCAGAGGCAGGGCCGTTGAAATTACAACTCTCGTCATTTCAGAGAGTGACACGGGCAATTTTACCGTATGTAAGGGTACTTGGCCTAATCAGACCTTCGGCGTGCACCCGGGTTCCTGGTCGATTTCGCAGTTCGAAAAATTCAAAAATTAATCCTCTTTCCAGTTAAGTTGCCTAACTAGTTGATGGGGCTGGAAAAACCAGTTTGTGGGGGTGCGGTCCTCCCCGGGGGGTTCGTCCACACACCCCCTGTCCACTTGCCGATGAATCCCTTCGGGGCCCATCGGCAAGTGGCGGAGAGGGTGGGATTCGAACCCACGTGGGGCGTAATGCCCCCAACCGATTTCGAGTCGGTGCCGTTGTGACCACTTCGGTACCTCTCCGGACGGACCTTGAGCGGCGCACATTCTAACGCAAGATCCGGGCCCTGGAGGCGGTTTCATCCCATCCGCGGGGCATTGGCACGTTGCCCGAGTTGCTTCAGGTGTTTGTGGCCGGCCGGGCACGCTATGTTAAACTGCCGCGCCTGAGCCGGCCCGGTGCGTGATCGTTCCGGGCTTTCGTTTTAGAAACAACGCTTTACGGAGAGGTGTCCGAGTAGTTGAAGGAGCACGCCTGGAAAG
>SMWH01000137.1 GCA_004357005.1 Gammaproteobacteria bacterium | reverse complement strand
CCGTTCCTGACCTCCCTCGTGCACGGTCCGGTGATTGACCACTATGTGGACCCGGACAACCCGGCTCCCGGTCGCGACAGCCAGATGGTTACTACCCCCGATGGACGACTGCGCGTCGCGGTCCGGACGACAGATCTGGGCGGCGGGCAGTACCGGTACCACTACGCCATCATGAATCTCGACCACGATACGGGCATCGAGTCCTTCTCGGTACCCGCGCCACGGAGCGTCCAGACCGGCGATACGGGGTTCAAGGATGGCGACAGCACCGCCGACGACTGGAACGTGGACATCGCCGGCGGCATGGTGACCTGGACCGCGCCGTCCGCCAGCGAGGTGCTGACCTGGGGCGTTCTCTACAGCTTCTCGATCATCGCCGGCGACTCCCCCGAACCTTCAACCCTGGTGCTGACACCGCCGGCGTCCGCGGATCTGACGGTAACCCTGCTGGCCCCGGACGCCACCATCTTCAGTGACAGCTTCGAGGACTGATACGGGTCTTTTGATCAACGTATTTCCCCGGGTTTGTGGGAGAATTGAGTCACCCATGAGACAAGTGCTCGTATCCGCTTTTCTGTTGTTGAGCCTGTCCGCCACGGTTTCCGGCGGCCCCGTGAGCTATGGCGAGGTCCAGACCGGGAAACTGTTTCTGGATTTCAACACGGCACTGCTGGAGCGCATGGGCATCACCGTGGCGATACCCGACAGCTTGGGATCGGCTGCCACGAAGGTACACGGAGGGACACTGAAGGTCCTGGATGCTTCCAGTTCGGATCTGCGTTTTGCGGTCCGGGACGCGGGTTTCCGGTACCTGGTGTCCGGTGAGCTGAAAACCGATACCGGCCTCGCCTTGAGCTTCGGCGATGACGTGATTCGCAGCGAACACCTCTACGTGCGCGCCATGCCCGGCAGCTTGTCTTTTAGAATCCATACGGACGACAACTTCCCGCTGTTTGAATTGCACAACAGCCACGCGTGGCTGGACCCGGGAACCGGCGATCTGTCGTTCCGGCACATGGACCTGCGGATCACCGTGGAGCTGGCCGAACGACTGGGTTATCCCCGTTTCGCGGACATCACGGTGGGCGAGGCCCACATGGAAACCACCGCGGAGGTCCCGCCCGCCGCCCTGGCAGACAAGGGCGCCAGTTGCGGTGTTCTGGATACCGACGGTGACGTCGATGTTCAGCTCACCGGGATCAACTCCACTTCGGAAATCGCCCGGGAGCCGGGCGTGCGCGTAGCGATGGCGCCGGACGCCAGTCTCAAGAACGTGGGAACGGCCGATGTGGCGTGGTTCCGGGCGATCAATCCTGACGGCGGACCGACGCCGCCTTTCGCGCAGCATCCTTTTCTGGCCTATAACCTCTTTCGAATCGCCGATGGCGTGATCGAGCAGATCGGACGCTCCCAGGTCAAACACGCCTTTTTCACGGTCAACGTGGGATCCGACTGTGATTGCCCGGGTGGACAGATCCTGCATCTGGGTTGCCAGGACGTCTATGGCATATCCAGCAACGGGGACCGGCATTACCTGGCTTCACGCCAGGAAGTTACTGCGAGCAGCGGCAAGTGGGACAGTTACGGATCCCATTTCGACACTTATCCCAACGAACCCAAAGACGATTTCCGCGATCACGGCCGGAGCGATCACAGCGACCCCTTTGAGCATCGGATGGCGGTGCTGGAGGATGATCTGCTGGTCGAAGGCGCCAGTTATTTTGTCGAGGCCTGGTACCTCATCAAGGGTGACGTGAACATTCTCAACAACATGGGTTTCAGACAACTGGACCCGGAACTGGGGGGCGGTGCATGGAGCTTTACGCCCTTTCTCACCAGTTTCGTTAACGGCCCGGCGATCGACGCGTGGGTGGACCCGAACGCCACTGGCAACGTCGCACGTAACACCTACGTCGTTACCGGGGACGGCCACCTGAAGCTCGCCGTGCGCACCACCAACCTCGGCGGTGGCTTGCATCGCTATGAATACGCCCTGATGAACCTCGACTACGACCGGCAGATCCGGAAGTTCAAAGTCCCGGCCCCCCCTGGCGTGAGTGTCACGAACATCACATTCGGCGATCTCGATGACGAACAAAGCAATGACTGGACCCGGGCGCGCGGTTCAAACGCCGTCGTGTGGACGACGAAGAGTCCGAAGAGTGATTCGCTGGACTGGGGCACCCTGTTCAACTTCGGGTTCACCGCCAATGTGGGGCCAGCGGAGACCCAGGCAACGCTGATGCCGCTGGAACCGCCCTCGGGTATCAAGGGTTCGAGCGAGACGCTCCAGGCGACGACCCTGGCGCCCGCGGACCTCAACAAGGCCGCCAGGCGGACCTTCGACAACTAGCAGGCTTTTGAAAAGCTCTCAGGTGAGTGCGGGACAAGGCCCGGGCCGAACAATGGCCTGCGAAAAAGCGGAACGTACGCGCAGTCCATGAGCATTTTGAGTCGGGTTTCAACGCACTATCGCGCGACCTGAGAGCGTTTCTAACGCCCCGAGGCGCTGCGCATCCAGTCAGGCCCCTCCCGCTTGCGCTTGAGCGGATACACCCGTATCTGAACCAGCAACGCCGGTATCAGCACCCCGCCGGTGAAAAGCCCCACGAATCCCGCGCTGAGCATGACCCACGCATTTCCGCCAAACGCCCACCCAAGCGCTGCAGACAACGCAGCGATGATCAAGCCCATGTTGATGCATGCCCGCAGTGTGAAGATCGGTTCGAAAAGCGTGCGACATTGACTGCAATAACCACCACCCGCACGAAACTGCATGAGCAAAACGCGCCAGAAAGGTACCTCAACGCAACATTCGGGACACTGCATCAGCTCGACAATCTCCTGTGGGGCGCAACGCCCGCTGCTGCGAATGTTAGCCGGTTTTGACCGGCACAACATCGCCGGCATTGCGCTCCTGCTTATCGCTGCTAGGATTAGCCCCGCCGAGTGATCCATGCCCAACACACAGCGACGCATCAGTCTCTGGTCCAGCCCGCGCAACATCTCCACGGCGCTGATGTACTCCTTCGCCCAGCGCCCGGACACGCGGGTCTGGGACGAACCACTGTATGGCTATTACCTGAAGCATACCGGTGCGCCGCACCCGGGAGCCGATGAAGTCATTGCGGCAATGGATTGCGACGGTGAGCGGGTCGTGGAATCTGTGATACTCGGCGCCTGTGACCGCCCGCTGATGTTCTTCAAGAACATGACGCATCATCTCGTCGGGCTCGATCTGGACTTTCTGACACAAACCATCAACGTGCTGCTCACCCGGGACCCTGAGCAGATGGTGCCGTCGCTGGCGCAGGCGCTGGGGGAACCGGGTATTCGCGATACCGGCTTCCCTCAACAGCTGGAATTGATCGAACAACTCGAAAACCTGGGCCAAACGCCGGTCGTGCTCGAATCCCGCGAACTGCTGCTGAACCCCGCCGCGGTACTGACACAGCTCTGCGAACAGGTTGATATCCCCTTCGACAGGTGCATGCTGCGGTGGGAGACGGGCCCGAAACCCTACGATGGCATGTGGGCGCCACACTGGTATGCCAATGTCCACCGCTCCACCGGGTTCGCGCCCTACCAGCCAAAGACCGATCCCGTGCCTGACAATCTCCGGCCGCTGATCGACGCCTGCCAGCCCTACTACGCTGAACTGCTGGAACGAGCCATCCGCGCTCCCACGGACGAACAGGAGTCCACATGAGCCCCAAGCTTCCCGATCCACGCAACGAAAACATCATGGTTCACGTGGGGGGCCGCCTCGTCCCGCGCGCCGACGCCACCGTATCCGTCTTCGACAGTTCGGTTCAGGGCGGTGACGGGGTGTGGGAGGGATTGCGGGTCTACGACGGACGAATTTTCAGGCTGGATGCGCATCTGGATCGCATGTTCGCCTCGGCGAAGGCCATGGCCTTCGCCGAAGTACCGACGCGAGCAGAAATAAAAAAGGCGATTTTTGAAACACTGGAAGCCAACGGAATGCGTGACAACACGCATATCCGTTTGACACTCACCCGCGGCATGAAGGTCACATCGGGCATGGACCCGCGGCTCAACCAGTACGGTCCCTGCCTGATCGTGCTGGCAGAATGGAAAGCACCTGTGTACTCCTCTGATGGCATCCGGTTGATCACCTCGGCGGTTCGGCGCAACACCCCCGAATGCATTGACTCGAAAATCCATCACAACAATCTCATCAACAACATTCTCGCCAAGATCGAAGCCAACGCCGCCGGCGCCCACGACGCTTTGATGCTGGATGTGGACGGCTTCGTTTCCGAGACCAATGCCACCAATGTGTTTTTCATACGCAACGGCGAACTGCTCACGCCACAGGCGGACAGTTGCCTGCCGGGCATCACCCGCAGCGTGGTGCTGGAACTGGGGCCCCGACTGGATATCCCCACGATCGTACGTCGCATCTCCCTGGCTGAGGTCTACGCCGCGGACGAGATGTTCACCACCGGCACCATGGGAGAACTGGCGCCGGTGTTCGAGATCGACGGGCGTACCATCGGCGATGGCAAAAAAGGCCCTCTCACGGGCAAACTTCAGGAAGCCTACGCGGAACGAACCGCCCGGGAGGGGGAACCCCTCCCTTTCTAACCGAAGCCTGCCGGGAATGGACAGACCTGCAAGTTGAGCGGCCCGCAGCCGTGTCCTTTTTGGTTTCCGTCCGGTGGGCGGTGTGACCGCGAGAAAGGCGTGAGCACAGCGAATTCGGGGACAGTTACCTCATTTAATTCGGGGACAGTTCCCCCATTTCCAATGACATCCGACACTATCGGAACGGGTGCTTAGCGGAAATGGGGGAACTGTCCCCCAATTAAATGAGGTAACTGTCCCCGAATTAGTCTTCGATTTCGACAGGGGGTGCGACCTTGAGGGCTTCTTCGACGGAGGTAACGCCGCCCTTGATCTGATAGGCCGCACTGATCCTGAGCGGCCGCATGCCGTCCTTCAACGCCTGCTTGCGGATGGGTTCCAGATCCGTGTCCTTGGTGATACGCCTCTTGATGCCCGGCGTGATGGTCAGCATCTCGAACAGCGCCGTACGACCCAGGTAGCCGGTATCGCGGCATTCGAGACAGCCCTTGGGGATGTAAACCGTCCCGGGCATGGCCGCCTTCCACGGATGGATAAGCGATTTCCAGACCGCCGCTTCGATCGTACTTTCCTGTTTGCAATGCGGACACAACGTTCTCACGAGACGCTGCGCGACGATACCCGTCACCGTGCACTGGATCAGGTAATAGGGAACGCCAATATCCAGCAAGCGAGTGATCGCCGACGGCGCATCGTTGGTGTGCAAGGTACTGAGGACGAGGTGGCCGGTCAGGGATGCCTGGATGGCCATCTCCGCGGTTTCCACATCGCGGATCTCGCCCACCATGATGATGTCCGGGTCCTGGCGCAACAGAGTGCGCACACCCGAGGCGAAGTTCAGACCGATTTGCGGTTGCACCTGCATCTGGTTGAACTGGGGCCATACCATTTCAATGGGATCTTCAATGGTACATACATTGACCTCAGGCCGAGCCAGCGTTTTCATCGTGGAATACAGCGTCGTGGTTTTTCCCGAACCGGTCGGGCCCGTTACCAGCACGATGCCGTTGGGCCGTTCCACCATGTGCCGCCAGGTATCGGCCTCTTTCGGGGAGAAACCCAGCTCGGAAAAATCCTTGAGCACGATGTCCGGATCGAAAATACGCATAACGCATTTTTCTCCGAAAGCCGTGGGCATCGTGGACAGACGCATCTCGATTTCCTGGCCGTTGGGTGAACGGGTTTTCAGACGCCCGTCCTGGGGACGGCGCTTTTCCGCCACATCCATGCGCCCGAGAATCTTGATGCGACTCGTCACCGCACTCATGACGGGCGTTGGTATTTGATAAACCTGATGAAGCACGCCGTCGATACGGAAACGGACGTTGCTCATCTCCCGGCGCGGCTCCAGATGTATGTCACTGGCGCGTTGTTCGAAAGCGAACTGCAACAACCAATCCACGATGTTGACGACATGTTGGTCTTCTGCATCGAGCTTGCCCGCCTGCCCCAACTCCAACAGCTGCTCAAAATTCAGAATCCCGCTGACCGTCTGTCCGCCGGACACCGCGGCGCCCTTGATGGACTTGGACAGCCCGTAGAACTCCATGAGGTAGCGGTTTACATCCAGGGGGTTGGCGAGCTTGACCCTGATTTCCTTGCGCAGGATGTGTTGCAGGTCCCCCCGCCATTCCTGAAGAAACGGTTCGGAAGTCGCCATCACCACGTAATCCGGACCCACTTCAATGGGCAGGATTCGGTAACGGGAGGCATAGGCATAGGACACGACGCCCGCAACGGCCTGACGATCGATCTTCAGTGGATCGATCTTGATGTAGGGGAGATCGGCTTTTTCCGCCAGCCACTGGGTCAGCCGCTCAAGGCTCAGTGGCTTGTGTGGCGTGTTGGCGCTGTTGATCTTCTGGTTGGCAACCACAACCAGCGGGTGGACGTCCTGGCGGCTGCGGTGACCGGCTACGCGCAGATTGCCGGTATCCTCGCGCGTCAGCATTTCGTCCTCCACGAGCCGCTCGATGGTCTCGTCGAGGTTGAGCCGGCGCTCACCGGAATGGGTTTTGGTTGCCGTTTCGGTCATGGAACGCCCAGCATGGCCCCTTTCGGTTCAGCAATGCAAGTAAATCGCCCACAATCAGGGACTTACGTCACAAACTTATGTCGGGTGGCAGCTTCACCTCGATGCGATCCACCTTCTGGTAACCCCTCGGG
>SMWH01000136.1 GCA_004357005.1 Gammaproteobacteria bacterium | reverse complement strand
GAAGGTGAAGGCGAAGGTGAAGGCGAAGGTGAAGATGAAGGTGAAGGCAAATGCGGCGAAGGCAAGTGCGGCGCCGCCTGATCACTTGAACCTGGTCACTGAAGCATGAGTCACCGCGAATACGCAATTAGCGGTGCAGGCCTTGGTCTGCGGCGGGCCCTTCTGGGCCCGCTGCACGACCACGGGCCGTTGCCGGTGGATTTCATGGAGGTCGCACCGGAGAACTGGATCGGCATCGGCGGCAAACTCGGCCGCCAGTTCCGCTGGTTCACCGAACGCTACCCCTTCATCTGTCATGGGCTGTCGCTTTCACTGGGAAGTCCCGCCCCGCTGGACGAACGGTTTCTGCTGGATCTGAAAGCGTTTCTGAAAGAACACCAGATTCGTTCTTATAGCGAACACCTGAGTTATTGCGGCGATGACGGTCACTTGTACGACCTCATGCCCATCCCCTTTACAGATGAGGCCGTCCACTATGTGGCCGACCGCATCAAGCGCGTCCAGGAGATCCTGGAACAGCGCATCGCGGTAGAAAACGTTTCCTACTACGCCGCACCCGGTCAGGAGATGAAGGAAATCGAGTTTCTCCGGGCCGTGCTGGACGAGGCGGACTGCGATCTGTTGCTGGATGTGAACAACATTTATGTCAACAGCGTTAACCACCGCTACGATGCGGTGGAATTTCTGAAAGCCCTGCCCGGTGAGCGCGTGGCGTATTTCCATGTTGCCGGCCATTTCAACGAGGCCGAAGACCTGATCATCGATACCCATGGCGCCGCCATTATCGAAAACGTCTGGGATCTGCTCAACGTGGCATACGAGCACTTTGGCGCCGTACCCACCCTGCTCGAGCGTGATTTCAACTTCCCGCCCGTGGAAGAACTGCTGGCAGAAGTTGGGCGCGTAGCCGAACTCCAGCACTACTGGCTCGACACCGGCCGGAAACAAATAGCCCATGGCGGCTGACCGACCCTCGTTTCAGGACACTCAATACCGTTTCGCTGCAAACATCCGCGATCCGGCAGGCGCTCCCGCGCCCGACGATGTGGAACATCGCCGCATGGCGGTCTATCAGCGACTGTTTTTCAACAATGTACGCACCCTGCTCGGCTGGAATTTTCCGACGCTCAGGCGGCTGCATTCACCGGAACGGTGGAACTCGCTGATCCGGGATTACTTTTCACGCCACCAGGCAAAGACACCCTATTTCCCCCGCATCGCCGAAGAGTTCCTCGCCTATTTGCAAAACGAACGAGATGCCGAAAACGATCCGCCGTTCATGTTGGAACTTGCGCATTATGAGTGGGTGGAACACGCCCTGGCCATTGCCGATGTGGATCTCGATAGCATTGAATCGGACCCGAAAGGCGATCTCATGGCGGGTGTTGCGATTCTTTCGCCCCTGGCCTGGTCTTTCAGTTATCGATTTCCGGTGCACCGGATCGGCCTAAAACACCGCCCCACGAAAGCTCCGGAATCACCTACGCATTTAGTGGTCTACCGAAGCCGTAACGACGAGATCGGTTATCTGGAACTCAACGCGGTTTCCGCGCGACTGTTGCAGCTGCTTGGTGAAAACGACGACCGGCCTACGCGGGAACTGTTGTCGCAGATCGCAAAAGAACTCAACCACTCGGATCCGGATGTAGTCATCCGGGGTGGATCCGAACTGATGGAAGACTTCAGGCGCCGGGATATTGTCCTGGGCCTGCGTCCCTGAACCAAACGGAGATCAGGATGCAACGATTGCTCGAAGGAGTGTTAGCGGGACTGAACTGGATCGGGACATTTTTCCCGCAGCTCGTTGTACGCGCGCTGCTGGCCTGGGAATTCTGGGAATCAGGCCTCGAGAAGTACCACGGAGACAACTGGTTCGCCCACGTCCAGGACAAGTTTCTGTTCCCCTTCAGCGTAGTGCCGGTGGAAGCGAGTTGGTTCATGGCCACCTGGTTCGAGTTGATCGGCAGCATTTTGCTCCTGATCGGTCTGGCCACACGCTTCGTTACTGTCAGCCTCATTATCCTGACCATCGTTGCGATGCATGCCGTGCACTGGCCGGCGGAATGGAACACCTTCAGTGAACTGTGGCAGGGTTACGCCATCAGCAAGACCGAGTTCGGCAACTACAAGCTGCCGCTGATCTATCTGGTCCTGTTGACCGTGCCGCTGTTCATCGGACCGGGCAAACTCAGCCTGGATCACCTGATCTGGGGCCGGCGCAAGCGCTACCACTGATGGCGGGGTCGGAGCCCTTTTTTTGGACCAACACAAAACGGGCGCGGATGCGCCCGTTTTTTTTGCAATGCAGAAAAAGGGCTCTGACCCAGGCTCAGAAAAGGGTATAGATGAAAGGCGCGATCGCTGACCCCTGGGTCAGCACGATCAGCCCGCCCAGCAGGCCCAGCACCAGCACGATGGGCAGGAGCCAGTACTTCTTGCGTTCCCTGAGGAAAAGCCAGAACTCTTTGAGAATATCGATCATGGTTTCGTGCGTGTCCCTTGCAGCCCTGCGACCGTTGTTCAACAATGGCGGCCGCCTGCCGCGCTCAATGGCCACCATGATAGCCGACCGCCCCGCGCCAGACCATAGATCCATGTCGACCGGATGAAAAACTCGCTCTCGCTGGACCGCCCCGACGACTGGCACGTGCACCTGCGTGACGGGCCCATGCTCAAAACCGTCCTCGCACACACGGCGGCGCGCTTCGCGCGGGCCATCGTTATGCCCAACCTTGTGCCCCCCGTGACCAGCGCGGAACTGGCTGGCGACTACCGCGACCGGATCCTGCAAGCGCTGCCGAAATCTTCAGCGCGGGGTGCCCAGTTCGAACCGTTGATGACCCTGTTCCTCACTGACGAAACGACGCCGGATCAGATAACGGCGGCCTCGGCGACGGGTTTTGTTCCAGCCTGCAAACTTTATCCCGCCGGCGCCACCACACATTCGGACAGCGGCGTCACCGCCATCGAGAATATCCATCCCGCCCTCGAAGCGATGCAGGATCAGGGCGTGGTGCTGCTCCTGCACGGCGAAGTCACGGATCCCGCGGTGGATGCCTTTGACCGGGAAACCGAGTTCATCCGGCGAGTCCTTATGCCCCTGGTCGAGCAATTTCCCCGCCTCCGGATCGTGCTGGAACATATTACGACCCGGGACGCGGTGGAGTTCATTCGTGCCGCACCCGACAACGTCGCGGCCACGATCACCGCCCACCATTTGCTGCTCAACCGCAACGCGATGTTTGCCGGCGGGTTTCAGCCGCATCATTACTGTCTGCCCTTGATCAAACGCGAAAAACATCGTCTTGCGGTGCTGGATGCCGCGACCAGTGGGCACCCCCGGTTTTTCCTCGGAACTGACAGTGCACCCCATACCCGGACGGCCAAGGAAAGCAGTTGCGGCTGCGCGGGAATCTATACGGCACATGCGGGACTGGAACTGTACGCCGGCGCCTTTGAACAGGCCGGTGCGCTGGATCGCCTGGAAGCCTTTGCATCGCATTTCGGGCCGGATTTCTACGGCCTGCCCCGCAACACAGACAAGATCACACTGGAACGGAAACCGTGGACGGTGCCGGAGAGCATTCCCGTCAACGGCGAAGAACTGGTACCGCTTTGCGCGGGTGGCGAACTGGCCTGGCGCCTCGCCGATCAGTAGACCGGCGTTACCCGATAACCCTTCTCACGCAAACCCCGAATCAAACCCGTCTCGCCCGGCAGGTGCAGGGCGCCCACGGCGATGAAGGCACGACCATCTTTCAACGCCGGCATCACACGATCCAGCATGTGCAGGTTGCGCGCAATCAACAAGCGGGCCCGGAACAATTCGGCGATCTCGGGATCTGTTTCCGCCAGATACTTTTCATTCAACCGTTCCATCTCCGACAGATCGCGATCCAGATAGGCAGCCAGAAGCTCGTGAAAAGACTTGTCGAGTTCCTCGCGCATGGTGAGGGTCTGTTCCAGCAGTTCAATCTGAAGCTCGTCGCGCATGCTGTCGAAGAACTCCAGTTGTTCGTCCACGGTTTCCATACCGAACACGGGTATTTCGTTGCGCAGCGCCATCATGTACAGCGCCATGTCCAGGAAAAACCCGGTTTTCGGAGGGGGAACGCTCAGGGTCAACACGACGGCCCAGGGTTTCATTTTGATCACCAGCCCCTGGGGTACGTTGTAGCGGGCCATGGCCTCCACCGCAGACTCGAACAGGGTCTCACCCACGACGCTGCGCAGATTCTGCCCGTCGTGGAAGTGCATCTTCAGGCTCAGCTCTTCCACCGTTTCAGGGCGCGGTTCCAGCTCCATGACAAACAGCCGGGAGGATTTCAGTTCGTCCGCGAGCTCATCGACCAGCGCCAGCACCTCGGGCTCTTCGGTGTGAATGGTCCCGAACAGATAACTGGGTTCCGCATCATCGGATTCCACGATCCACAACAGACCCCGCTGTTCGTGTGCTGAATCCTGGCCTGTATCCTGGCCTGTATCCTGGCCTGTATCCTGGCCTGTATCCTGGCCTGTATCCTGGCGTGCATCCTGGCGTGCATCCTGGGCCACGCCCACGGCGGGCATGCACAGCAGACAAGCAGCGAACAGGAATATCGAATACAGGATTGCGAGGGCCCGGGACATTTCGCTATGCTGCCACAAATGCATGAGACTCAGCAAAACGCCAGGATCGTAAATCGCTTCCGGAGTTTTCTTCCCGTCGTCGTGGATGTCGAAACCGGAGGGCTCAATCCGGAAACCGATGCGCTGTTGGAAATTGCCGCTATCGTCATCGATATCAATGACGAGGGGAAGCTGGTGCCCGGTGAGCTGTTTTCTTCCCATGTGACCCCTTTTCCCGGGGCCAACATCGAGCCCGAATCACTCGCGGTCACCGGAATAGACCCGGACCACCCCTTGCGTGATGCACTCGAGGAAAAGGAGGCGCTGAGAAGCGTTTTTATCCCGATTCGACGTGCTTTGCGCGCTACCCAGTGCACGCGTGCGGTTCTGGTGGGACACAACCCCGCGTTCGACCTGTCCTTCGTCCACGCGGCGGCCAACCGCAACAGCGTCAAACGCAATCCCTTTCACGCCTTCAGCACCTTCGATACGGCAACCCTGGCGGGGCTCGCGTACGGACAAACCATCCTGGCGAGAGCCGTGGAGGCCGCCGGCCTGAACTGGGACGAGACCCGGGCTCATTCGGCGGTGTATGACGCGACGATCACGGCACAGCTTTTCTGTGGAATCGTGAACCGGTGGGACAGCATGACCGGCAACGCCGCGTTAACGGAATCGGTTGCATCGTAAGGAATCGCGGCTGGAAAGCCGCTCCTACAAAGCCGCTCCTGCCAAAACCGCTCCTACGCGACTTCCTTGCCACCGACTTCGGCCACCATCTTCTGCAGTTCGCCTTTCTCGAACAGCTCGACAATGATGTCGCAGCCGCCGATCAGTTCCCCTTTGACAAACACCTGGGGAAAGGTAGGCCAATGGGAGTATTTCGGGAGGTTCTCCCGAATTTCGGGGTCTTCGAGCACGTTCAGATAGGTGAATTCGGCGTCACAGGCTTTGAGGGCTGTCACTACCTGACTGGAAAAGCCGCACTGGGGAAACTGCGGCGTCCCTTTTATGAAAACAACGACCGGGCTGGATTCAACCATGTCCCGGATGCGGTCCATCACGTCCATATTCTGGTCCTCCTGTCGATTCAAAAGCGGTGCATCATACGCCAACAACCCGGCGCAAAAAACCCGGACTTGGGGGGCGCCTCGTTCCTGCTCTGACAAGACCATATTACGAGGGTTCCGCCGAAAGGGGCAAGGGGAACTGTCCCCCATTTCCGAACGCGCCACCCCCCGGAGTATCGATGCGCAGGCGTTGACCCACGGTTGCCCGAAACACGATCTTTGCCGGCAACAGCTCACCGTCAAGTCGGTTCTGACCGCTTAGCCCCGCCCCACCACCACCGAGTCCCCAGGGCCGGTAGCGCCGCCGTTCCGTCAACAAGCTGACGCTGGTATCGGCGAGAAACTGGTATTCCCGGATCAGCCCGTTCCCACCCGGCCGGGCGCCCTCGCCGCCCGAGTTTTCACGAATTTCGTAACGGGTGACACGAAGGGGGAAATTCGCTTCCAGCACCTCGATGGAGGTGTTACGGGTATTGGTCATGTGGCTATGTGTCGCTGACAAACCGCCGCCGCTGGCACCAGCGCCCGTGCCGCCCGCTATGGTTTCGTAATAGTCCCAGGCGCGCGCACCTTTCCGGTCACCCATACCAAGGTTGTTCATGGTCCCCTGGCTCGCCGCAGGAATAAGTTCGGGCAAGGCCTGGGCAAGGGCGCCGCAAATCACATCCACCACCCGCGTACTGGTTTCCACGTTTCCTGCTGTCACCGCCGCGGGCCGGCGGGCATTCAACAAACAACCCTCAGGCACACGCAACTCGATGGATCGGAACAGTCCGTCACAGTTGGGAGCCGCAGCGGGCATCAGACAACGGAACACGTAATACACG
>SMWH01000135.1 GCA_004357005.1 Gammaproteobacteria bacterium | reverse complement strand
GACGGATAGTTGGCCTGTGAATGCAGCATCAAGATAGTCTCGCCGACCCTGGCCTCCAGGCGAATGTCCGAGGTCAGGGCGCCGGTCTTGCCATTGAATACGATATGCGTCGGTACGAGATCATCCATGACCGTCAGCATGTCGCCCATCTGGTCGGCGAAGCTCGTTGAACGTTTCCAGGTGCCGTCCGGATTCTTCGGAACGTAGTAGTCCTGTTCGCCGAAGTAAAACGCCCGATCGTAACGAACCGGGTTGCCGTAGCCGTCGCGCAGTCCTTCGCGGGGCAAAACGAGCAGGGCGCCGTTGCCACCCGTGACCACGTGATAGGGAACCATGACTCCGCCGGGTGCGCAGTGATAAACGAACAGCCCGGATCTTAGGGCCCGCCAGGTCAATACGACCTCCTGTCCCGGATTGACCTTGGTGAGGCCCCCGCCACCCAGCGCGCCGGTGGAAGCGTGGAAATCCACGTTATGCAACATCATGTTGGAACCGTCGTTGACCGTAAAGCCCGCTTCCTTCGACGCGCCGTTGTACAGCGTGAGTTCGACCCAGTCGAACTGATGGACGACGGGCACCGGGCCCGGAACCGAGTTGTTGAAGGCCATCTGCCAGACGAAAGCGCCGGGTGCGATTTCCACCTCGCGTTCCACGATGTCCATGCGGATCTTGACGAGTTTCGGCGGTCCGTTCGCCACCTGAGTGTGCTCCGGAAGAAAGGGTGGCGCGACGAGGGTCTGGGTAATGATTTCCGCATCCGCGCGTTTGAAATTGACGATCTCAGGGTCGGGAAGGATCTTCCAGCCCGAAGCATCCCCCGCAGCGCACATCCCGGCGCCCATCATCAAGGCCACTGCGAGGACGCTGCGCAACATCGATCCTGATACCACGAGATATTTCGATCGCGTATCCATTGTTTTCACCGTTTTTGATTTGCTCCCTACCGTGACTATGCCAGAGGTCCGGTTCCGGCACGATGGCCCCCGAATAATAGCAACCGCCGGCCGTTGACCACAAAGCAGCCGATTCCGGCCGCTCCGCACAGTTTCCTGACGTTGTGTTGACAGGTCGCTGACGGTTCCCTTGCCGGTTCCCGAACTTGGACGTTGCGGGTGCGGTTATGCTTTCCCCCAGCGAACTGGAGGAGTTGCGCCATGATGTCAAAGCTGATCGTATTTCTGGTCATTGCGGTCCTGGTGCCGGTCCTGTCGGCGGCCCAGGAGCGAAAGGACATTTTCGCCGATCCCGAGAACCTCAAGGTGTTGCCCGAAGACATCAGTTCCGGGGACCTGAGCAATACCATGAAGGGATTCGCGATGGGCCTGGGCGTTCGATGCGAGACCTGCCACATGGGGGAAGCCGGCGAGCCCCTCGATACCTTTGACTTCGCCTCCGACGAGAGGGACATGAAGAAAAAGGCCCGCGTCATGTTGAAGATGGTGCGTGAAATCAATGTCCTGCACGTTCCCAAACTCAATGACATCGAGGATTCGCAACGAGTCAAGGTCCGCTGCGTCACCTGCCATCGTGGACAGCAAAAACCAAGATTGATCGAAGACGTGATGGACAGAGAGTTCGCGGAAAACGGGGTGGACGCGGCCGTCGGCAAGTATGCGGAACTGCGCGAAAACTTCTATGGCACACACAGCTATGATTTCAGTGAGTTCACGCTGGCCATGTACGCCCAGGGGCTGGCTGGCGACGGCAAGTTTCAGCAGGCCGTTGCTATGGCAACGGTCAATGCCGAGCATTACCCGGACTCCTATTACACCTTCTTCGTGCTGGGGGACTCCTACAGCGGTTCCGGTGAGAACGAGCAGGCGATCGAGGCTTATCAACGGGCGATGGAACTGAACCCCCAGGCGCAACCGTTTCTCGAACAGAAAATCGCGGCGTTGAACGCCGAGTAAACCCCTCGACAGGAGCCGACCCGTTGAACCTGCCGTGGCATTCAGGCCACGGGCTGTTAGCCCGGCACCTCAGAAGCGATCAAGCGCTGATGTGGTGCCGGGTCTTTTTTTCCACCGCCAGTTCGGCAAGGACTTCAGTTGGGCCCGCTGGTCTCAAGGCGGCGGTACCAGTCCGGCCCGGAGGACGTTCGGTGTCTTGACGCTGGGGTCTGGTCGTTGGCTCAGCGCCCCCGAAAAACCGAATTCATGGCGCCAGGTTCATCTCTTTCAGCATGGCCTGGAAACGGGGGTTGTCCCGCAGTGGATCGTATACTTTCATGTAACTGATATGTGCGGCCCATGGATGACCCGCCGCGAACGCCTTTTCGAGACTCTCGAGGGCCAACTCGTATTCTTCCAGCAAAGCATATTGCAACGCCCTGCCAAACGCGCCGTCTGGCATATCCTCGCGTTGCTCCAGCAAGATCAGCGCTCGCTCTTTGAGCAGCGGATTTTCCACCGCGTCGATTCTGGCCAGATCAGCGGCCGGATCAAAGTCCGCCATCTCCGCGAGTTGTCTCGCCCGTCGCCGCGCCTCATCAAAATCACCCCTCAGGGTGTGGAGTATGTCCAGATTGTGGATGGTCCAGCGCAGGGGCTGGCCAAGTTCCAGAGCGTCCATGTAGTGCACTTCGGCTTCATCCAGCCGGAAATTCCACAACAAAACATAGCCCGGCACGTGGCGTATGACGGCTGACATCGGGTCTGCAATTCTCGCCAGTCGCAGTTGTAACAAAGCCTCTTCCAGACGCCCCTGGAGGTTCAGGATCTCTCCATACCATTGATGGGCCGTGGCATAACCGGGTTCCAACGCGACGGCGCGTTCGAAATCCGAATTGGCGCCTTCCCAGTCATAGTCGAAGTTGGCCTTCAGGTAGCCGGATGCTGTCAGTGCACGGGCAGAATCGGGGTTGAGGGCCAGCGCCTTGTTTGCGGCTTCGCGGGCAAGGGGAATAAACTCCTCGATAGTGCCGCCGCCGTACTCCGGAATCAGCACATAGGTATCCGCCAGTGCGGCCCACGCCTGATCATATCCAGGATCCATTTCGACGGCTTCACGAAGCGGTTTGACCGCTGCCAACAAGGATCGGGCTGTGCGCTGATTCCAGAGATGCCTGCCGAGCAGGTACTGGTTGTAGGCCTCCACGTTGCTGGTCGAGTGAGTGCCCAGGATTTGCCGGTCTGCACGGCTCAAGGTGAGTTGCAAAGCCTCAACAATGGCCTGCGCGATTTCGTCCTGTACGGCAAAAATATCGTCCAGTTCACGGGTATAGGTTGCCGACCAGAGGTGCGTGTCGGTTTCGACTTCGACTAACTGTGCGGTCACGCGGATCCGGTTGCCGGCTTTGCGCACGCTGCCTTCCAGAATGTGTTCCACCTGTAATTCCCGGCCGATTTCTGTGAGGCTTTTGTCGCTGTCCTTGAAGGTAAACGATGAGGTACGCGATGGAACACGCAGGCTTTTGATGCGTACCAGCACATTGAGCAGTTCTTCTGAGATACCGTCGGAAAAATACTCGTTTTGCTTGTCGTCGCTCATGTTGACAAAGGGAATGACGGCAACGGATGGACGTTGGTCTGTCACCCCGGGTGATCGTCCTTGTGCTTCGTTTGGTGGTGGCTGTGCCGGTGATTCGGCAACCTGGTTGTCAACCGGCCCAGTTGCCGTTGTTTCAGGTTGATCCCCGGTCTCCGGAACGAACCGGTCGATGACAACGATACCGACAACGATCAACAGCAAAATAATAGTCACCCTGTCGAGTTTCCTGGCTGTCTGGAGGGTGATGGATTGGTCGTGGGCTACTTCGGAGTCGCGGCGCAAGCCTTCCGGAGTCATTTCGTAGGCCCAGGAAAAGATCAGAACCGGAACGAAACCGAGTGCGATGAAAAGAAATACCAGTTTGCCAACCCAGCCCGGCAAATCAAGGATCGGCACCAGCACATCCACGATCTGCAACAGCAACCACGACGCGACCAGGTACGCTGCGGCCACCCGGATGACGTTACGGCGTTTGAGCTCGGAAAACAAACTCATTGCGTTGGTCTCTCCTGTTGAAGACCCGATCCCGTGGTCATGGATCCATTTCAGTGCAGCAACTGCTCGGCAAATGCCGCGGGGTCCGTGGTCGGTAACTCGCAGATGCGGTTCCGGCACACATAGGCCGTGGCCTCGCCATCCTTGGCGACTTTGTATTCGAGCAGGGGCAACATTTTGCCCAGGTCCTCAATATCGTCCTGGGCGGCGACCATCAGCACGTGGTTTGGCACGAACGATCTGGCGAGAACATCGAGGAAGGGCTGCGCCGTATCGCGAGAGCCGGGCACGACGATCACGATTTCCTTCGCCGTGTCCGCATGGAAGTCCACTGCCAGTAACATCTCCGAAAGACTGTGCGGCGCCAGTTCAAGCCGGTATGAAAATGCCTCCAGCGCCCGTTGTGCCCGTTCCCGGTAGCTGTCATCCGTGGTGAATTCGTACAGGCGCAGGAGATTCAGCAGTTGCACGGAGTTGCCGGAAGGCTCCGCTCCGTCGTGGGCCGGCTTTTCCCTGGCGAGCAGGGCTTCCTGGCGGTCGCCGGTGCGAAAGTAACCGCCGGATTCATCCTCGTAGTGCCGGGCGAGAATCCCGTCCAACTCGAGCGCCGCCTCGAACCACTGCGTATCGCCGGTGGCCTCGAACAGGTCAAGCATTCCTGCGATGACGAAAGCATAATCTTCTAGGAACGCCTCGGGGCCCGGCCGGCCGTCACGGTAGCTGCGCAACAGATAGCCATCATCGCGCATGGTTCCCAGCAGAAACCGGGCCGTTTCAGAAGCGGCATCGGCATAGCGTTGCTCCCCCAGCACGCGCGCAGCTCGCGCCAGGGCGCTGATCATCAGCCCGTTCCACGCCGCCAGTATCTTTTCGTCACGCAGGGGCGCCGGGCGTTCTGATCGTTTGTCGTAAAGCAGGGGAACGGCTTTTTCGATGATGGCCTGCACCTTTTTGGCGGGAACACCCAGTTCCTCACCCACAGCCGCATAATCGCGCCGGGTCTGGAGAATCGTGCGGCCTTCGAAGTTGCCGTATGGCGTGACGTAGTAATAAGCATTGACCGTGGACGCCGCGTCTTTACCGACAACATCGGCGATTTCTTCCTGGGTCCACACGAAGAACCGGCCCTCTTCCCGATGGCCGTCCGGCGTAAGACTGTCCGCGTCCGTGGCCGAGTAGAAGGCGCCTTCTTCAGAGCGCATTTCCCGCAGCGCGTAATCGAGGGTGCGTCGTGCGACCTCGGCGAACTCATCGCGTCCGGTGACCTGCCAGCCCTCGAGGTAGGCCATAACCAGCAACGCATTGTCGTAAAGCATCTTCTCGAAGTGGGGCACAAGCCATTGCTCATCGACGGAGTAGCGGTGAAATCCGCCGCCTATCTGGTCGTGTATGCCGCCGCCCGCCATCCGTTCCAGCGTGAGCTCGGCCATACGCCGCATTTCTTCATTGCCCGTGCGCCGGTACTCGCGCAGCAGGAACCGGACGGGCAGGCTGCTGGGAAACTTCGGCGCCCCCTGCAGCCCGCCGTTAACCGGATCGAATCCGGCACGGTATCCCTCGCCGGCCTTGACCAGCACCTGCGTGCCCGGGAGCTTTCTCTCCCGTGAACCTGCGGTGAGATTTGCCCGTATGGTCTGCGTAATCTGCTCGGCGTAAGCGGCAATGTCGTCGGGTTTTTCGTGATAGGCCTGGCTGAGCGCGCGCAACAGGCTTAGGAAACCCATCTGTGTCCCGCGATCACCGTCACGGGGCGGGTAGTAGGTGCCGCCGTAATAGGGTTCACGATCAGGCGTGAGCCACACCGTCATGGGCCAGCCGCCATGCTGTGTCATCAACTGCACCGCCTGCATGTAGATGGCGTCGATGTCAGGACGTTCTTCCCGATCGACCTTGATCACCACGTAGTGTTCGTTGAGAAACCGGGCAATTTCCGGGTCCTCGAAAGATTCCTCTTCCATGACGTGACACCAGTGACACGTGGAGTAGCCGACTGACAGGAGTACCGGCCTGTTCAGTTCGCGGGCGGTTTCGAAAGCCTCATCGCCCCACGGGTACCAGTTAACCGGGTTATGGGCGTGCTGGAGAAGATAGGGACTGGACTCCAGAAACAACCGGTTGGTATAGCGGGGCCCACCGTCTTCCAACAGGTGCCGGGTTCTCGGACGATAGTCCGGGTCGCGCGCGCCCCAGGCTTCCCGTATTTGCGTCGTCAACGCGGCGTCATACGGGTCCGCGCCGGGGTGGTCCAGGGGCAAAGCGGCGGCGTTCACGTCAAGCGCCACCACCAGGACAATGGGTAACCATAAGGGGAAGTTTCGCATTCTTGCGCGCGGAGATCAGGCACTACCATCGGCGCCGGGGCCGTGTTACTTCGGGAGAGGCGGCATTGGGCCGGCCTTGATGGCGCCAGAACGATAAGCCAGGACCAGGGCACTTTTTAGCCACTGGAGCCGCTGGGCATGAGAGCGCTGTGCGAAACTTTCCTTGCGCCAGGTTTCTGCCTGCTCCCAGGATCCCCAGTCTTCCTGTTTATCTTTATTGGCCTTCATTTCGTTCACGAAGCGCAATGATGTCCTTTCACCGTGTAACCATGACACTGCCACAGGCAAAAGGAAACCCCGACGCGGGATACGCGGACCCAGGGAAACAGCTCTGATCCCGGCCTCAGAAGCTCCAGATCACGTTGACGTCGATGAAACTGTCGTTTTCGAAGTTCTGCAGGATGACATCGTCTTGCGTGTTGATAAAGAACCGTCCAGTGGCTTCCAGGCTCAGGCTGTTGTTCAACCTGCGTTCGAATTCGATAATGAACACGGTGGACTGGTTGTCCAGATCCACCGTGGCGCCGGCCAGGATGGCGGTGCCCTGGACATCGTTCAGGGCCAGGCGGGCGCCAAAAAAGACATCGTTATCAGCGATCGTCGGCGGGGTGGTGGCGAAGTTGTCATCCCGGCCGTCGTACTGGTATTCGACCAGCACGCCCAGGTCCGCCGCACCGTCGGTGACCTGATAGAAGGTGTATTCAAAACCAGCCACCAGGGCGCCGAAGGTGTCGCCCTGCCCTTCCCGCACGATGCCTTCGAACTTCCACAGCCAGGCGTCGCGCGTGTACTGCACATCGGCGCCTGCCTGGGTGATGATGCTGTAGACCGGCAACAGGCTGGCGCCCGTGGGTGAAATCACGAAGCTCGGTTCCCGGCCAGTGCCCCAGAAAACAGACGTGCCCACGTCCCAATCGCCGAACACGTTGCTGTAACGCGCAGAAAAATCCACGTGATGGTTTTCGGCGCCGGACTCGTAAAGGGGGTTGTCCGTATCCACCGGCAGGAAAAACCGTGGCCGCCCATCGGGACCGGCAAAGGTGCGCTCCCGGAATCCCGGCAGGATGAACAGGTCCAGCGACCCCCAGTCCCGGGGCGTGTAGAAATGGATCATGGGCTGGCCCAGGAAATCCTCGTCCACCAGGTCTTCCACCCCGTCGATCTGGTTGATGATGTTGACGAGATGCCTCGACTCGGTCACGCCCCAGAACACGCGGTTCACACCCAGCAGCACATCCCACTGATCGCCGCGCCGGCTCCAGAAGGCCTCGCGCAGGTCGAAGTGCGTGCGCTCATCGTCCCGAGCATCCGCGCGCAGGAATGGAATCACCGTCACCCGATCACTGTTTTCCAGCCGCCAGCGAAACTCGGGTTCGAAAACCAGCGAAGGCTGCCAGTGCTCGAACTGTCCGGGAAACTTGGGATTATCCGGAAACCAGCGCAACTCCGCCGCCAACGCCCCGGAAAACTCGAACTGGGCCGCAAACACCGACGCGCTGGCCAGTAAAGCCAGCGCGCCGAGTGCCGCAACGATGCGGTGTCTTGCGGGCCTTGGGGTCACCTCGCCACCCCCCTGGCTTGGACCAGGTCGTCCATGGAGGTGTCGAAATAGCCCTTGTACCAGAACACGCCGACGGCGCGGTCCAGAGCTTCATTGGCGTCGAATTCCTGGGTTCTGGCCACGGGATGCAGAATACTCGTTCTGGACCGGCGATTCGCTGACCCCATAGCCGGGCGCTTTGCCGCTTACAATCGCTGCCCATGGATGTCTCCCATATCCTCGAACCTCTGAACGACGCCCAGCGCGAAGCCGTCAGCGCGCCGGACGGTCACTACCTCGTGCTCGCGGGAGCCGGCAGCGGCAAGACCCGGGTGCTCATGCACCGCATCGCATGGCTGATCGAGGTGCAAAACGTCTCGCCCTTTGGCGTCCTCGCGGTGACCTTCACCAACAAGGCAGCGGGTGAAATGCGCGCCCGCGCGGAGGAACTGCTCAGTCAACCCACCCGGGGGATGTGGATCGGGACCTTCCATGGGATTGCACATCGTCTACTGCGTATGCATTGGCAGGAAGCCGGATTGCCCCAGAACTTCCAGATCCTGGACTCCCAGGATCAGTTTCGCCTCGTTCGCCGCGTGTTGCGCCTGCTGGAACTGGATGAAAACCAGTATTCGGCCAAGCAAACCCAGTGGTTCATCAACGCGCGCAAGGACGAAGGCCAGCGGCCCGACTCCCTGGAAGACAGGGACGATCCCACGTTGCGCACGTTGATCAATGTCTACCAGAGCTACGAGGAGCATTGCCGCCGCGCGGGGCTGGTGGATTTTGCCGAGTTGCTGTTGCGGGCCCATGAGATCTGGCTGGAGTACCCGCGCATGCTGGCCGACTACCGGGAACGCTTCCGGCACATCCTGGTCGATGAATTCCAGGACACCAACACGATTCAATACGCTTGGTTGCGACTGCTGGCCGGCGACACGGGTCATGTGTTCGTGGTGGGCGATGACGATCAGTCCATTTATGGCTGGCGCGGCGCGCGGGTGGAAAATGTCCAGCGCTTCAGCAAGGATTTTCCCGATGTGACGCTGTACCGGCTGGAACAGAATTACCGCTCCACGGGCCGGATCCTCGACGCGGCCAATGCGCTCATTGCCAACAACATGAAACGCCTCGGCAAGAAACTCTGGACGGCCGCGGGCGATGGCGAGCCGTTGCAGCTTTATGCGGCGTTCAACGAGCAGGATGAAGCGCGTTTTGTGGTAGAGCGCATCGAACAGTGGTTGGAGGAAGACAACAAGGGCGAAGACGTTGCGATTTTGTACCGTTCCCATGCCCAGTCCCGCGTCCTTGAGGAGGCCTTGCTGATGCAGCGCATTCCTTATCGCGTATACGGTGGCTTGCGCTTCTTCGAGCGTGCCGAGATCAAGGACGCTCTCGCTTACCTGCGGCTCATGGCCAACCGGGATGACGATGCCGCTTTCGAACGCGTCGTGAATACGCCGACCCGGGGGATCGGCGAGCGTACCCTGGACACGATCCGCAAAACCGCCAAGGAAAACAAACTCAGCTTGTGGCGCGCCGCGGCGGCCTGCCTGGCGGACAAACGTCTGACACCGCGTGCTACCAGCGCCGTGGACGGTTTCATGGGCCTCATCCACAAAATGGAAGGGGAGGCAAAGTCCAAGCCCCTGCACGAAAAAGTAGATCTGATCACCGCCATGAGTGGGCTCGTGGAGAGCTACAAGAAAGAACCCGCGGAACGGGCCGAGACGCGCATCGAAAACCTCGATGAACTGGTCAGCGCCGCGCGCGGATTCGTGCGCAATGAAGACGACGACATGGATGAGTTGTCGGCTTTCCTGTCCCACGCGGCCCTGGAAGCCGGCGAGGGTCAGGGCGGGACTGGTGAGGACTGCGTGCAACTCATGACCCTGCACTCGGCCAAGGGTCTGGAGTTTCCATTATTGTTCATGACGGGTCTGGAGGAGGGCCTGTTTCCGCATCGTATGTCCATCGAGGAACCCGGCCGGTTGGAGGAAGAACGCCGCCTTTGCTACGTGGGGATCACCCGGGCCCGGCAGCATCTCTACATGTGCTACGCGGAATCGCGCCGCTTGCACGGAGTGGATGCCTACACCCGCCCATCCAGGTTCCTGCGGGAAATCCCCGATCATCTGACCGAAGAGATACGCCCCCGGGTGCAGGTGAGCAGGCCGGTGTCACAGGCCATGCCGGCACGCCGCCGCGCGGCCTTTGCCGATGATTCCCCCGCCGGATTGAAGCTGGGTCAGCGCGTGTCTCACGCTACCTTTGGCGAAGGCATCGTGCTCAACTACGAAGGTGAAGGTTCCCATGCGCGTGTGCAGGTGAACTTCGAGGGCGCTGGTATGAAATGGCTGGTGGTGGCCTACGCTAACTTGGAAACGATCTAGGATTTGAGTTGCAGCACGGTTTTTGCAGGAACGGCTTTTGCAGGAACGGCTTTTGTAGGAGCGGCTTTTGTAGGAGCGGCTTTCCAGCCGCGATACTTTCATAATCCATATACATATCCATATACCCATCGCGCCACCAAAGCCGCTCCGGTACCGATAGGCCGAATATTGAGAGGAGAAACCCAATGAAACGTCGCGAGTTTTTGAAAACCATGGGGACCGGCACCGTTGTGGCCGGTACCGGGCTGGTGGCTGCCTGCGGGCCAAAGGAGTGTCCCACGGTTGAGGCCGCTGCCGTGGTGGCCGCAGGCGAGACCTTCGAGTGGAAGATGGTCACTGCCTGGCCGTTGAACTTCCCGGGACTGGGCACCGGCGCCAACTACCTGGCGCGCATCATCGGGGAGATGAGCGGTGGCCGTATCACCGTCAAGGTCTACGGCGGGGGCGAATTGGTCCCGCCCTTCGAGGCCTTTGACGCGGTCTCCCGGGGCACGGTGGAAATGGGACATGCCGCGCCCTATTACTGGAAAGGCAAGACGCCCACCGCGCAGCTGTTCAGCGCCGTGCCCTTCGGTATGACCGCCTCGGAGATGAACGGCTGGTTCTATCACGGCGAGGGTCTCGATCTGTGGCGGGAGACCTATGAGCCCTTCAACATGGTGCCGTTTCCCGCCGGGCAAAGCGGCGTGCAGATGGGTGGCTGGTTCAACAAGGAAATCAACTCGGTGGCGGATTTGCAGGGACTGAAAATGCGCATCCCGGGCCTGGGCGCGGAGGTGCTCAAGCGCGCCGGCGGCACACCGGTGACGCTGCCGGGTGCGGAACTGTTCACGGCCCTGGAGTCCGGAACGATTGATGCCACCGAGTGGGTGGGTCCCTACAACGATCTGGCCTTCGGTCTGTTTCGGGCCGCCGGGTATTACTACTATCCGGGCTGGCACGAACCCACCGCGACCCTGGAATGTTTCATCAACGGGGATGCGTGGCGTGCCTTGCCGGCGGATTTGCAGGCCATTGTGGAGCAGGCCTGCAAGGCCGCGACCCAGGACATGACCGCCGAGTTCACCGCCCGCAACCCGGCCGCGCTGGAGCAACTGGTCAGCGAACACGGCGTCCAGTTGCGGCGTTTCCCCGACGATGTGCTGGTCCGGCTCAAGACCATCGCCGCGGAAGTTGTTGCGGAGATCGGGGCCATCGATGCGCTGTCGCGCCGGGTTTACGATTCCTATATGGCGTTTATGGCCCAGGTCCGCCGCTGGCACGATATCTCCGATCTGGCCTACCTCGAGGCGCGGAATCTGGGCCCACGCTGAGAACGGGGGGTCGGGCCCGAAAGCGGGGTCGCGCATCCGAAAAACGCGTTCCCCGGGGGGTGCCTTCTGGCCTATGGGACCCGGGGTGTCGCACGCAATGCGGTGTTTCCTCTTTGTAAAACAATAAGTTGGCTTCGCCTTGTTTCGCGTCCAAATCAGGCTTGCGCGGCACCTGACTAGGTGTTATAGTTCACTACAACACTAGGTAACCAAGGGTAAAGGAAGCCACCATCAGGGGGCATCACCCGACAGGAGGTTGAGATGAAGAGCCTGAAACAAACTCGCGCCCCGGCCGTCACATTGGCCGCCTACATGGTGCTGGTGGGTTCGATGGCTTACGCCGTGGCCGCGAGCGCCGGGCAGATGGCTGCCGACGCGCGCGCGCAGCATGATTGCGTGGTTGAACACACCGCCAGTGATGTGAACGCGGACGCGAATGCCGCCCTGGAGCCGAACGTGGCCCTGGCGATCGACAAGGCCGACGCTCAGGTCGGCGCCCAGCCGCCGGCGTCGGCGAAGGCCACCAAGCGGTCGCGCAAGAGAAACCGGGTGGAGTCCTCGCTATTCCACTTCTGAGGCAGGGAGCCTCGAACGCCGGCAAGGGGGCGTTCAGAAGGATCTGACATGGCAGCTGACTGGAACGACAACCAACCGATCTATCGCCAACTGCGGGACAAAGTCGTCGGCTTGATTCTCGACGACCTGCTCGCGGAAGGTAACGCGCTGCCGTCCGTGCGAAACGTGGCGGCGGAATATCAACTCAATCCCATCACCGTGTCCAAGGCCTACCAGGAACTCGTGGACGAGGGTCTGGTCGAGAAACGCCGCGGACTCGGCATGTTCGTACTGGAGGGCGCGAAATCGCGCCTGCTGGAAGCAGAGCGTGAACAGTTCATGCGCGCAGAATTGCCGGCATTTGTGGAACGTGTGAAACGACTGGGGATTGACCCGCGCAAGCTGCTCGACAAGATCGAGCAGGTCGGAGAAAGGGAGGATACATGAGCGCCATCATTTATGCGAAAGGACTGCGCAAGTCCTTCGGAGACACGCACGCTCTGGACGGCGTGGACATGGATATCCAGCCAGGCCGCATCGTCGGTCTCATCGGCCCGAACGGCGCCGGCAAGACCACTTGTCTCAAAGCCATCCTGGGACTGACGAGTTTCGAAGGTGAACTGTCGGTGCTGGGGCTGGATCCGCGCAGGCAGCGGGCGGAACTGATGAAGAACGTCTGCTTCATCGCGGATGTGGCCACTCTGCCGCGCTGGGCAAAAGTTTCCCAGTTGCTGGATTTCGTCGATCAGGTGCACCCGAATTTCCACCGCGACAAGGCGCTGGAATTCCTCAGCAAAACCAAGGTGCGGCTGGATAAAAAGGTCCGCGAACTGTCCAAGGGCATGATCGTGCAGACCCATCTGTCCATTGTCATGTCCATCGACGCCAAGCTGCTGGTTCTGGATGAACCCACACTGGGTCTGGACATCCTGTATCGCAAGGACTTTTATCACAATCTGCTCACCGACTATTTCGACGAAGAGCGGACGATTCTCGTGACGACCCACCAGGTCGAGGAGATTGAGAAGATCCTGACGGATGTCATGTTCATCGACGACGGCAAGATCGTGCTCGATGCCACGATGGAAGATCTGGCCAGCCGCTACGTCGAAGTGCTGGTGGTGCCTGAGAAGGCGGACGCCGCCCGGAAACTGGGGCCGATGAACGAACGGGAGGTCTTCGGTCGCCACGTGTTCCTGTACGAGAACCTGCGGCGTGAAGACCTCAATGGACTGGGTGAATACCACGTACCCAGCATCGCCGACCTGTTCGTGGCCAAGATGAGAGAAGGAGCTCCCGCATGAACACGCATGTGCATCAATATCAGGCGCTGGTCAGGCGCGAGTTCTGGGAACACCGGGGTGCGTTTTTCACCACTCCCGTGGTGATCTTGACCGTCATCATCGGGTTTACCATCCTCGGGCTGATCTGGTTCTATTATATTGCCGGCGGCACACGGATCGTGACCGACGAATTCACTTTCACTGGCGTGGGCGATCTGGTCCGCATGCTCGAGGACACGAACCCGCAAGATCGGGCCATGGCCATCAACGGCATGCTGTACGGCTCGACCGTGGTGTTCAACATTGCCCTGTTGTTTTACGTATTCTTCTATTTTCTGGGCTCCCTCTATGACGATCGCAAGGACAAGAGCGTCTTGTTCTGGAAATCGCTGCCCGTCTCTGACACCAAGACGGTGCTGTCCAAGTGGTTCAGCGGTGCGGTCACAGCGCCGATGCTGGCCTGGGTCGGGATCGTCGTGACTCAGCTCGGGTTGCTCGTCATCATGACGGTTATCGCCTGGACCAGCGGCGCCAGTGCCTCCAACCTGATCTGGGGTCCTGCCGAGCCGCTGCAAATTGCCTGGACCATGCTCGTGGCGTACATCGTCCAGTCCCTGTGGTGGGCGCCGTTTCATGCCTGGTTGCTGCTGGCGTCTGCCTTCGCACGCCGCGCGGCTTTTCTGTGGGCAACTGTGCCGCTGGTGCTGGTGGGATTCGCGGAAGCCTATCTCAACTACAGCTGGAATTTTTTCCGCCTGCTCGCCGAGCGGATCGGCGGCGGTGTGATTCCGCTGCAGCTGGACCTGGATGAGGACGTCCACATTGGGATCATGAACCTGGACCCCGAACGCGCCACGTTGAGTGTTGATATGGGCGCAGTCACGGACCTGCTTACCAGCGTTGAGATGCTGTGGGGCTGGGTGGTTGCCGCGGTGTTCATTTCCGCCGCGATCTGGTTGCGGCGTTACCGGGATGAGACCTGAAAACGTGTGGGACCGGCATCTTGTGAAAAAATGGGGACAGTTACCTCATTTCCAACGGTGTCGGATCTATTCGAACGAGTGTTCAGCGGAAATGAGGTAACTGTCCCATTTTTTCTGTTCCCTTATCTCCTTTGTTTTCTGGGGAAGCGCCAAAAGGGGAACACACAATGATGGGGTGAGACCC
The DNA here is from genome assembly GCA_004357005.1 of Gammaproteobacteria bacterium. Classification (GTDB taxonomy): domain Bacteria; phylum Pseudomonadota; class Gammaproteobacteria; order SMWH01; family SMWH01; genus SMWH01. The sequence continues at coordinate 6,966 of SMWH01000135.1, read as the reverse complement.
CATTGCGCCAGGGAAGGCGAACGAAGGGCGGCAGGAGGCCGCCCTTCGTTTTCCCGGTGTTTGGTGTTTTCAAGGTGTCTGACACCTTGAAAGTTAGATCAGCGGCGCCCCGAAAAAGGTGCCGTGAAACCGGAACAGGATTGCGTAGATGATTAGTGCCAGAACCACGATCGTGATGTCTTTGGCGAACGGGTATTTTTCCTTCGAGGGGCGCTGACCGCGCCGGTTCGCTGACCACATGTCATACAAGGCATAGATCGCGAAACTCCCGAACAGAAGCAGCGAGGCCTTGTCTCCGTTGGCCAGCAAATGCCCGGCCGCCCAGAGAAAAGTTCCCCACAGCATCGGGTGCGCAGTCAGGCGTTTAATGTTGCTGGGCGCGTAGGCGGCAACGAGCAGGATCACTGCCACGAGCATCAACAGCGTGTTGCCGGACCGGCCCCAGGTCGGCGGTTCATACACCACCTCCAGCGGCGCACGGGCGTAACCCATGACGATCATCACCAGACCCGCCAGTGAGACCGCTGAATACAGACCCATGTAGGGGTTCTCGCCCAGGCGATCGACCAGGGCCGCCCTGAGGGGGACAAAGGTCGATATCAGGTGCGGGCCGAAGAAAACCGCGAGTCCTGCGATGAGCAAGGTCACAACGGTGCCGTGAAAATCAGGTCCGGCGTGAGACCCAGACTCCCAGCCCGGCCATCAGGGCGATCAACAACCACACCCCCGGAATTGACAGGGTGGGGGCCTGGGCAGGGACCCGTTCGCCGTCGAACTCGCCCCTGAAGACCTGACTTACCTGACCTTTTGCAGTCCTGAACAAAAAACAAGGCAGCGGCGGCGGCGATTGCCATTCGCCGCTCATGCTTTCCCCGGATACCTCACCGCAGAACTCCACGCCCACGCCCTTGACCTCTCCGCCGATGAGGAAGTCTGCTGTGGTGCCCGAGACCGTCCCGCTGACGGGCCCATTCATGTTGGGACAGGAAGCATCGCCGGAGATCAGTGGTATGACCGCATTGCCGGTGATCCGCGCGCCGTTTTGCTGGAACTCAATCTTGCCGTCGTAATTGCAACTCTCACCCTTGCCCGGGAGAAAGCCTCCAGTACCGGCGATGGACCATACGCCTTCGATGTTTACTTCCGGTGGTGGCGGGACCGGTATGGCCCCGACTTGAACGGAAAAAAACCCCAATAACAAGCAAACGCCAAGTCGAACAACTGCATGAAAAGACATGACACATCCCCTGAGCCAGAAAAACGCGTTGGCTGATCTTACCGCAACCGGTATGAATATGGGCGGGCCGTCCCAACTGCGGGCCACATCCAGTCCGTCTGGATTCAGGGGGTGATGGCCATCAGTTCCCAGCTCGAGGCTCCGCGAAATCGGCATTCGCCGGGCAGTAATGGGATACGTCGCCGCCGGTGCCCTGGTCTGCGAGCGTGGCCGCGAGCCCCAGGTTCTGTGCCTGGGCGGCGTCAATTCCGAGAAAGTCGAAAGGGATGGATCTCTCAATGACGCCAGAACCGGTGACCGGGAAGTTCGCGGCTGACCAGCCGGGGAGATCCTGACCGCAGCCGAAAAAGAGTCCCCAAAACCCCTCAACGTTGTAGTCAGGGGATGATCAGATTGCGGGTGATCCAGCCTGCCATGTGCGGGGGCGCGGGGATGACCCGTTCACCATTCACATAACAGCGGTCCATTCGTCCCGCATAGAAGGCTACACAGTCACGCAATGCGATATAACTGTGATCCGGCTCCGGATACATCAATGCGGCGTGCTCGCTGAAACGGCTGCCGACGCGCACTGACAAACGCAGGGCGTCGCCCAGCCATTCACAGTGAACCTCGCCGGTGCCGACGACGACGTATTCACGCCGGACGTCATCTGGCGGGAAAAAATAAACCGGGGGATGATTGGTTTGAAGCACGCGGAAACTGTTGCGGGTTTCGGCCACGATTTCACCCGCGAACTCCACCTTCAGGTGTCTGCTCGTTCTTTCCAGCTTTGGCGGAGTCGGATAATTCAGCACCGACTCCAGCGCCCCATTTGTGCTCGTATTCGCCACGTCCCCCTGGCCTCTCCGTTGCATTTCGCGCGCGCAAGTAACCACCTGCGTCGACACACAGGCGTCACGCCCTCTCAAACGCGTGGAGTGGACGGGTGGCCCGTCCGCGCTTCGGCGGCCCGGCGGTCCGGATTCCGACGTATGAACGCCCTGGGAAGAACCCGTGGACCCGTAGCTTTGCGTCCCCGCCTCACGACGGGTTTGCCTTTCGAAGCCCCGACATTATAGACCAGCCGAAAACCCGGCGTCCGGGGGCAGCTATCGATGGATGACCGCTTCAACGGGCAGCTATGCTCAGTGTCTTCGTGGTTTGTGCAGGAAAATCGAAAGGTTGATCGTGTCCGGCGTCGAGTTCTGGCAGTTTCTGGCGGGTTTGGGCCTGTTTCTTCTGGGCATGGCCCAGTTGGAGCAGGGTTTGGCGGCGCTGGCCGGGCGCTGGAATCGACCCAGGCGCAGGACTTTGCGAACCTTCCTGGCATTTCCTGACACGTTCAAAAAAATGACCCCCTCTCCTGGAGGCGGTTCTCAAGGTACCCCAATCGGTCGTCGCCGTTCAGAGGAAATCGGGGAGGTGATCGCGTATCTGTTTCGGACCCATGTGAAACAGATTCTGCGCGATCTCGTGCTTGATCATCGGTACCGTGGTCTCGGAGATTTCTTTGCGCAAGCGACCGAGCATCTTGGGTGCAGCGACCAGCACCAGCGCGTCGTACTCGCCACCCATGCGCCCCGCCTCGATACGGGCCGCGAGGCGCTTGGCGAAAACGACCGCCGCGTGTTCCTTGGGATCGGTCGGCGGGCTCATGGCATGGCGGCCGGCGCCGACAATGTCGAAACTGCGACCGGGGCGATCGCTGCTCATGTCCTGTTTCTTGAGCTGGTACTCGGAATTGTCCAGCGACTCGAACTCTTCCAGAGGATCCGCCCGGTTTTCGGCCTGGTAAATAGTTGCACCAGCGTTGCTGGCGACGACGACCCAGAACATGTCAGTTTATTTCCTTATGGGTTGGGAAAATTTTGAAAGCGATCTTCCGCCGAATCATTCGCCAAAAGCGCGATAGCGGCAATGACTCCGATCACCACAAGGATGATTGTCAGGGTATTGGTCCCGCCGCCACTGCTGTCATCCCGGTAGACACTGATGCTGTAGATGTTTGCGATGGCCACGTCGACGGAACGGCCCTGGTTATTGGGCCCTGCGGTACCTTGCAAATGCGTGTCGTTCACCGCGGTGACCCAGAACTCAAGCGCTTCATTCGGCGTCTGCACCTTCACGTGATCTCCCGCCACCACGTTTTTCGTGATCGCTGCAGCCGTTGGCTCGATAGAGAGCGGCGCGGTCGCGCATCCGATCAGCACCATGCTGAGCGACAGCAGCGCAGCGATGGTCCGAAACCAGGTCGTTTGGGTGTTCATCTGATTCACCGGGTGATCGAGGGGGTCATTGTAGGGACTTGAGAGGGCGGGCGGCAACAATGTTGCGGTGCTAAAGTAGCCTGCGGAGCGCGAAATGGCCCCGCCGCAGGAGCGGCATCTTGTTTGGGAGCGGCTTTGTAGGAGCGGCTTTGTAGGAGCGGCTTTCCAGCCGCGACTCCTTGGTGGGCGCGCCATCTTGGCGCGATTCCTTTGTTTTCGGTGAGACATAAATGGGGCTGATCGCAGAATTAAAACGAAGGAACGTCTTCCGGGTCGCCGCCACCTATGCTGTGGTGGGCTGGATCCTCGTGGAGGTCTCCTCCGTCGTTATGCCCACCTTCGACGCGCCCGAGTGGGTCATGAAGGTGTTTACCTTCCTGGTGCTTCTGGGCTTCCCGCTCGCCGTCATCTTTGCCTGGGCTTTCGAAATGACGCCGGAAGGCATCGTGTTGGACAAGAAAGCGAAGAAGAAGAAGAAAACCGCCGGGAGTCACCGTATCCGGCCCCTGGACTATGTATTGATCGCCGGCGTGGTCATCGTCGGGGGTTATGTGTTGTACAAAAACTTCATGCCCGGGGATGGGGGCGGTCCGGCGCCAGCCGAGGCTTCGGTGGCGGTGTTGCCCTTCGAAAACCTGAGCGCGAACCCCGACGACGAGTTTTTCAGCGACGGCATCACCGAAGACATCATCACCCATTTGTCCAAGATCCCGGGCCTGGCGGTGATCTCCCGCACCACCATGATGCGCTACAAGGAATCGGAGAAATCCATCAAGGAAATCGGGCAGGAGCTGAATGTCGCGAGCATACTGGAAGGCAGCGTCCGGCGCGCCGGTGACCGTGTGCGTATCACCGGCCAGTTGATCGATGTGAACACCGACCAGCACCTGTGGGCGGAAAAATACGATCGGGACCTGTCGGATATTTTTGCGCTGCAGGACGAAGTGGCCATGGCCATTGCGGGGGCTCTGCGCGTGCAACTCACCGATGAAGTGGGCGAGCGCTTGCAGGAGGTGCCCACGGAGAACCTTGCGGCTTACGAGCTGTACCTGAAAGGTCGTGAGCTGTCGTATCGATATGAAGCGGAGCCGACGCGGCAGGCCATCGTGCTGTTTAAAAAGGCGATCGAACTGGATCCGGAATATGCGCTGGCCTGGGCGGGTTTGTCCATGGCACAAGTCCGTTTAAGAAGTTCCGAGAGTGATCGTGAGCTGCGACAAGATTCCTGGAGTGCCGCGCGCCGGGCCCTCGAGCTTGATCCGGATCTGCCCGAATCCCACTTCGCCATGGGCTTCTGGTACGAGCGTGACAACAACTTCCGGCTCATGGAAAGGCACATGCTCAAAACTCTGGAGGGCAATTCCAACCACGCCCATGCCCATGACAGTCTGGCCGACATCTATATGACTCAGGGGCGCATCGAAGACGCGTTGGAAGAATTCGACCTGGCCCTGGCCGCGAATCCTTACCTGATCCCGGCATTGGGCAACTCCGTCGTCGCGCTATTGAAGCTGGGCCGTTACCGTGACGCCCGGGACGCTCTGGCGATCGCACTCGAGCGCTATCCCGATCAGTACGGGTTCATAGAGGCGTTGCTCGCCGAGTGGGTGGGTGACTTTGAGGCCGAGCGAGAGGCGCTCCTGGCGATTGACGATGGTGAGCCGAACCCTGGATATCTGACTGGGGTTGGCGCGTCATTCGCGCGCGAGGGCAAAACTGAAGAAGCACGCGAGAGCCTCAAACAACTCGATGGTTTGCTGAATACGGATGACGAAGGCCAGCGTGCCGGTGCCCGGCAGGGGGCCAGCTACCTCAGGTCGCGCCTGGCAGCCGCTGACGGCGACATGGAAAAGGCCGTCGAACATCTCAATGACTGTCGGGACCTTGGTTACGACTTCGGCTGGGGTCTCGCCGCTCCGCGCTGCGTGTTTCTTTATGAAATAACCCTGGGGCTCATGTACCTGGGCCTCGGCGATTACGCCAACGCGGTGCATTGGCTGGAGCAGGACAACAGCCTCTCCGCCAGGGATTTCGATTTCGGATGGTGGGCGCTGAAGCACTATTGGTTGGCACGGGCCTGGGAAGGTCTGGGCGAGACCGGCAAGGCCCACCGGTCTTATGCCACCTTTCTTGAGATGTGGGATACGGCGGACGACGATCTGTCCCAGATCGTCGATGCGCGGGAACGGCTGGTCGCACTGACCGCGCCATAATCGCAGCATGCCGCGCCGGCTGCGCCATACCGACTACCTCATGCTCGCGGCGGTTCTGGTCGCTGGCGCCGCGGTGGTCTATGGCACCACTGATCTGCTCATGATGACGGTGGAACCTTCCTTTGACTGCAACCTCGCCCACAGTCGCGTCGAGAAATCCATCTGCTCGAGTAAAGTCCTGCGCCGGATGGACCGGCAAATGCTGGACGATTACCGGCGGTTGCGATCCACGTTGTCCGGTCCCGAGCGTTTTCAGGCCCGTGCTCGCCAACTGCGCTGGTTGCAATCCCGGGACGCCGGTTGCTTCACCGGGGATGAAACCTGCCTCGAGCGCGCCTACCGGTCGCGGCTGGACGCCCTGGAGCGCGAGTGGGTCGCCGCCGCCCGCGAAAACGGCCCGCCGGTTAAAGATTAGCCCCCCGGTGCGGTAGACTGGCTTCCCTTTTGAGCAGGAAAGCGTGGCCTGGAAATCGGGCGATTGGAAGATTGCGATACTTTTGCGGCAAGGAAACGGTGAAATGAGAACGCGGATACTGATTGCATTGCTCGGGTTGGTGTTGAACGCAACGGTGCTGGCCGAAATGCCGGAGTACATCCCTGAGTGCGCGGCACTGGATAGTCGAGCGCGCGATATCGAGTCGCGCATCATGGATTATGAGGTGGTTGAAGGCCAGTTCGGGATGACCGATGTCAATGCCGTGTGGCGGGCGTATTACGATGGCGATGATCTGGTTTATCTCATCGAGCGCCAGGACGTGGGCGAGAGTGGCAACGCTGACGTTTGGTATTGGTTCGACAAGCGGGAGTTAATGCGGTACCAGGAGCGCTCGCACCGGCGCATTGTCCCTGCTGACGCTCCGATCGAATACCAGGACATCGAACGTACGTTCTGGTTCAAACCGGGTGGCATGCTGATCGAAGCGGAGCAATCCTGCGACGGGGCAGGCGTTGTTCCCATCGAGGAAGAAACCCACGCGGCTTACGGCCGCGCGGGAGGACTACACACGCAAGCGAACGTCGCCCTGCAGGGGCAACGCGCCGGCGAACGGTTTTTTTGTGCCGGGCAGGACCCGGACTGGCACGGCACCTTGCTGGGCAAACGTGTCCACTATCAGCCTGCGGAACGGGACGTGGAAATTTTCGTCGGCACCGGTGAATACAAAGATGAAAAGAAGTCGTTGTTTGAGTGGCACGGCAAAGCCCCCGGCTATGGCGCCGCCGCAACCGTATGGGTCCGCGAGGGCAAGTGCAAGTTGGGGAAGAAACG
>SMWH01000134.1 GCA_004357005.1 Gammaproteobacteria bacterium | reverse complement strand
GGCCCGGCGCGTTGAAGTTCGCGCGTTCCAATATCCCCCCCTCCGCGGATTGCCGGCAAACATCCGCAACGGTCTCGTCCGACAACCCGATAATCGCAGCCATGGCGCCTGTGCCGGTTGGAACGGCGCTTTGCATCTGCTTGCCGCGTTCCGCTACCAACTGTATCCCGGTGGCAAAATCCAGGGACCCGCTGCATACCAGCGCCGTGTACTCGCCCAGACTGTGGCCCGCCATCACAATAGCTGAAGTGCCGTTGTGTTTTTCCCAAACACGCCAGGTAGCCACCCCAGCCGCAAGCATCGCAGGCTGGGTGTTTTGCGTCTCGTTGAGAGTTTCTTCCGGCCCGTTTTGCGCCAGGGACCAGAGATCCAGACCGAGTGCGTCGGAGGCCTGTGCAAAGGTCTCCGTGACAACCGGGAACGCTGCGTTGAGTTCCGCGAGCATGCCCACGGCTTGCGATCCTTGCCCGGGAAACACGATGGCGAGGGATTCCTGGGCGCCGCTCATCAGTACCGCACCAGGGCGGAACCCCAGGTAAAGCCACCGCCGAAGGCTTCCAGCAGCAACAACTCGCCGCGTTTGATCTTGTCGCTGCGTACCGCGCTGTCCAGCGCCAACGGCACAGAAGCCGCGGATGTGTTGCCGTGGTCCTGAACGGTGACCACGACGTGATCCATGGAGATACCCAGTTTCTTGGCCGTCGCGGAGATGATTCGTTTGTTGGCCTGGTGTGGAATCAGCCAGTCGACGTCTTCCCTGGTCAGATTGTTGGCTTCCAGGGTTTCATCCACGATGCGTCCAAGAGTTCTTACGGCCATCTTGAACACTTCGTTGCCTTTCATGAAGACCTTGAGTCCGCCCCGAGGCTCCGCTTTGAAACCCCGTGAAACACCCACGTCGGACTTCAGCAGGTCACCATATTTTCCGTCTGCATGGATATGCGTGGACATGATCCCGGGTTTGTCAGCCGGTTGGAGAATGACCGCACCCGCCCCGTCACCGAAAATCACGCAAGTGGCGCGATCACTCCAGTCCAGCATGCGGGTCAGCGTTTCGGCGCCCACCACCAGCGCACACCTGGACTGACCGCAGCGTACAAATTTGTCCGCGACGCTCAGACCATAGATGAACCCGGTACACGCCGCGTTGATGTCGAAGGCCGCGCACCCGGCGATGCCGAGCCTTTCCTGCAGCAGGCAAGCGGTGCTCGGAAAAACCAGATCGGGTGTGGTGGTGCCGACGATGATCAGGTCAACATCGGCCGGTTCAACACCCGCTGCCTGCATCGCGCGCAACGCTGCCTGTTCGGACATATCGCAAGTGGTTTCGTCATCGGCCGCGATGTGACGGCGTTCGATACCAGTGCGCTCGCGGATCCACTCATCGGTGGTGTCCACGATCTTTTCCAGATCGGCATTGCTGAGGATGCGCTCGGGCAGGTAACTGCCCGTGCCCTCGATGCGTGCATACACCTGGGGAGGTCTCATTCGGTCAGCAAAGGAACGACATTATACGCGCGGCCGCGGGAACCCGCGGAACCCGTCGGATGTCAGTCGATGTCTTCGACTTTTTTGTCGATCACCTTGCGGCCACGATAATAGCCATCGGGGCTGACATGATGACGCAAATGGACTTCGCCCGTGGTCTGTTCCACCGACAACGTGGGTTTTTTGAGCGTGTCGTGTGAACGGCGCTGGCCACGTGTGGAGGGTGTTCTCTTGCTTTTTTGAACGGCCATGGTTCCTACTCTCCTGCGTCCTTGTCCCTGGTTCGCAACTCGTCAAGAACAGCAAAAGGGCTGTCTCGACCTGTTTCCTGTTCGTCATCTCCGCTGGGATCCGGTTGGCAAGCTTCCGATTCCGGGTGCCGGGGCACTTGTGGCACAGCCAGAAGCAACTCGTCCTCGAGGACGTCCCGCAGCCGGGTGGGTTCCTCGCCGACCAACAGCGGTTCATATTCTTCGGGCAGGCGATCGGCTTCTGCCAGACTGCTCACCGCGCCGAGCTGCCATTTCGCGTGAACCGGCAGATCAAAGGGCCGGGCACAGCGTTGACACAGCAGCTTCAAAGTCGTATCCGCCGTTCCGCGAACGGCGTTGATACCCCCCGCCTCGCGTTCGAACTCGACCGTGAAGCTCACCTCACCCTCGTCGCTGACGAGGCTTGGCCGGAGGCGGTCAAAATCGGCCAGCGCCAACGTCCCGGAGAACTTACTCCCTCCGGCGCAAAGGCGTATGGGATCCGCCAACTCAGGCAGGGGCCGGGACATCGAGCGGCGCATACTATAATTTGTCGTTCTCTGTGTCAAAACAGGAATTTAGCGTCTCTTGAGCGGTACCCCCGTGCTCATACTGGCCTCTGCATCCTCCCATCGCGCCGAACTCCTGGAGCGATTGCGGCTGCCTTTCCAGGTCCGTCCCGCGGATGTGGCTGAGAAAGCCCTGCCCCGGGAACCGCCCGTCGATATGGCCAAACGTCTGGCTGAAGCCAAGGCCCTGGCCGTACACCGCCTGATACCCGGCGCGGTCATCATCGGGTCGGATCAGGTGGCCACACTGGATGGTGAACTCGTGCGCAAGCCGGGTGGGCGCGCCGCGGCACGGCGTCAACTCGAGGCCGCTTCCGGGCGCCTCGTGCAGTTCGACACGGCCGTTTGCGTCTGCGCACCCGACGGCTCGATCCAGTTGGAGAACGTGCCTTTTCGGGTCCAATTCCGCGAATTATCCGCCCCGGGCATCGAGGCCTATCTGGACCAGGAACAACCCTATGACTGCGCCGGCAGTTTCAGGGCCGAGGGCCTGGGGATCGTCCTGTTCGAGCGCCTGGAGGGTGATGACCCCACGGCCTTGATCGGACTGCCGCTGATCGCGCTGAGCCGCATGCTCCGACGCATTGGCTATCCCCTTCCCGACTGAGCTTTCACGAGTACCGCGCGCAAATCGGCAGGCAGCGGCGCGTCAACGTTGAGTTCGCGGTTTTCCAGCGGCAGGGAGACCGACTGGGCGTGTAAAAACATCCGTTTCAGCCCCAGACCCCGCGCCCAGGCGTTGAATCGCGGATTCCCGTAGCGGCTATCCCCTGCCACCGGCGACCCTACGCTGGCCGCGTGCACGCGGATCTGATGGGTTCGACCCGTGACAAGGGTCGCTTCCATCAGGGCGCTCCCCTTCATCAGTTCGAGCACCTTGAAGCGGGTAATGGCGGTCTTGCCCGCCGGGTCCACCTGAACCACGCGCTCTCCACCGCGCAGCACGTTGCGCCGCAGGGGCGCATCCACACTGCGCACGCCGTCCGGCCAGGGACCCTTGACCAACGCCAGATAACGTTTGGTGGCCTGCGCGTCAGACAGGGCTGCCTGTAGCGCCAGCAACGCCGGCCGGCTCCGTGCCAGCACCAGGCAACCGCTGGTTCCCCGGTCCAGGCGGTGGGCCAACTCAAGAAACGGTTCATCGGGTCGTGCACAACGCAAGGCCTCGATGACCCCCCATGGCGTCTCAGACCCCGCGTGGACCGCCATGCCTGCCGGTTTGTCCACCACCAGCACCTCCGGGTCCTCATGGATGATGGCGGCCCTTATTTCGTCCTGGACGCCCTCAGGGACCCGCAGGTCGCGGCGCCGGGCGGTTCGAACCGGTGGAATCCGGACCCGGTCGCCCGCCTCCAGGCGATAAACGGGCTTGGTGCGCTTGCCGTTGACCCGCACCTCACCCTTGCGCAACAGGCGGTAAATGCGACTTCGTGGCACCCCCTTGAGGCGGGTCAACAGGAAATTGTCGATGCGCTGGCCTGATTCCGCCGCCCCGATCTGCACATGGCTGACCTGTCTCCGGTCGCCATCCGGGCCGCCTGGGCCCTCGTTTTCGCCGTTCTCGCCGGAATGCATCCCGGGAGCATAACCCGCTGAGGGCGCCCACTCCTCCTGTGCTATAGTCCGGCGCGAATCGTCAGGCGCTCCTGGTCTGCGCCGCCCCAATCTCCGGACCTCCGGTCCGGTCCACGGTGAAGCAAGTTCTTCACCTTTTCGGGGGTCAATCGATTCAGTGACTGATTTCAGTCCCGACGCGCCGGATCGCGCGGCGGGTTTGTGTTTAACGTCAGCGCCTGTTTTCAAAAGGCCCAATGTAGCAACTGGCCTCCCGGCGACGACACAGAACGATGGCGCTCCCTTGCGTGCGCACCGAGCCGAAAGCGCCGGCACCATGTCAGCGGCGGCTTCGATGCATCAACGCGGGTTGAGCGCCCGAGGAACAAGACAATGAAGCGAATGCTGATTAACGCGACTCAGCGAGAAGAGTTGCGTGTGGCCATCGTCGATGGTCAGGCCTTGTTGGACCTGGATATCGAATCCCAGGCCAGAGAACAAAAAAAGGCCAATATCTACAAGGGTCGAATCACCCGGGTCGAACCCAGTCTGGAAGCTGCTTTTGTGGACTATGGTCCCGAGCGCCATGGCTTCCTCCCCCTGAAGGAAATTGCCCGCTCGCTGTTCCAGAAAGGCGCCGTGGACTCCGAAGGGCGTGTCTATATCAAGGACGCCGTCCGTGAAGGGCAACAAATCACCGTTCAGGTGGATAAGGAAGAACGTGGCACCAAAGGTGCGGCGTTGACCACCTTTATCAGTCTGGCCGGTCGATACCTGGTACTCATGCCAAACAACCCCCGCGCCGGTGGTGTATCCCGGCGTATCGAGGGTACTGAACGGCAAGACCTCCGGGACGCGATGAACCAACTGAAGATCCCCGAGGGCATGGGCGTAATCGTTCGCACCGCCGGTGTGGGGCGCGGGGCCGAAGAACTGCAATGGGACCTGGATTACCTGCTGCAGATCTGGAGCGCCGTGGACAAAGCCGCAGTTGACCGCTCCGCTCCTTTCCTGATCTACCAGGAAAGCAATCTGATTATTCGGGCCCTGCGAGATTATTTCCGCCAGGACATCGGTGAGATCCTCATCGACAGCGAACAGGTCTACAAGGACGCGCACGATTTCATCAGCCAGATCATGCCGCAACATCTGCCGCGTCTGAAGCATTACACCGATCCGGTACCGCTGTTCACGCGTTACCAGATCGAAAGTCAGATCGAATCAGCCTTTGGCCGCGAAGTGCGTTTGCCCTCGGGCGGATCGGTCGTTATCGACCATACCGAAGCCCTGGTGTCCATCGACATCAATTCGGCGCGCGCCACCAAAGGCAGCGATATCGAAGAAACGGCGTTGAATACGAATGTGGAAGCGGCTCGGGAAATATCACGGCAGATGCGGTTGCGCGATATCGGCGGATTGATCGTGATTGATTTCATCGACATGGCGCATACCCGCAACCAGCGCAAGGTCGAAGACGAATTGCGGAACGAGCTTGAAGCGGATCGCGCACGCGTACGGGTCGGGCGGATCTCCCGCTTCGGTCTGCTGGAGATGTCGCGACAACGTCTACGGCCCGCCCTGGAAGAAACCAGTCAGGAGGTATGCCCGCGCTGCAGCGGCCAGGGGACTATTCGTGGTGTCGAATCCCTGGCTTTGGCCATCATGCGGCTGGTGGAAGAGGAAGGCATGAAGGAGAAAACCAGCTCCGTCATCGTCCAGGCGCCGGTCAAGGTTGCCAATTTCCTGCTCAACGAGAAACGCCAGCCCTTGGCGGCGATCGAAGAGCGTCACGCGATGTCCGTTGTGATCGTTGCCAATGATCGCCTGGAAACGCCCGCCTACAGCATGCGCCGCATTCGCGCGGGTGAAGAGACTGAAGACAGCCGGCCAAGCTATGCGATCACCGAAATCGTTGCGGAAGAAACAGTGGATGAAGATGTGCGGACGCATCGCACACCCGCGCCGGAAATGCCCGCAGTGTCGTCGGTTTCTCCAGCGCGCCCGGCGCCGGCACCGAAACGCCAGGGTATATTCAAGAAGCTCGCGAAGTTTTTCGGGCTCGGGGATGCCGGCAAGAAAGACAAGAGAAGCGGGCAACAGCGTTCGCGCCGCCGCCCGCCCCCACGCAAGTCCTTCGGGTCGCGGGGCCAGACACAAAAGAAATCTGCCCGCCGCGATCGCGGCGGCGGGAGCGAATCCGGCCAACGCCGCCGGGATACGCGGCAGAGACCCAGTGGCAGCAGGGATGCGAGCGGGCCGGCGCGCAAAAAGGCACAAGGCAAAAAAGCGGCTGACAAGACTCGTTCCGCGCAGTCCGAGAACCAAAGCAAGACCAGTTCCCGCCGTGGTCGTCGCGGTGGTCGTCGCCGGCGCGGGGATGCACCGCGGTCGGATGCGCCCCGCCAATCCGACACAAGCGCCGGGAACGCGCCCCCGGGAAGCGAAAAAGGAAACGAACAAATCGCGACTGGGGCCGGAAACCGTGAGGAAACACGGTCTCGCCCGTCAAGCGCGGGCCAACGACGCCGGCCGCCGAGGCGCCCCAGGACCGAATCCCGGTCAGAATCGGCCCGCTCAGAATCGGCCGGTTCAGAATCGGCCGGTTCAGAATCGTTAAGGGCCGACACCGAAAACAAAGCGTCAAGAGACGACACGACAAAGATCGAGGCGACGCCACCCAAACTCACTCAGGTGAAGACCGCATTCCCCCGGGAACCGGCCGGCACGCAGCACAGGGAACAGAAGCAGGAGGCATCCGCCCCCAGCGCCCCGGTCCCCGTTCCCGAAGAAGCGGTTCGCGCAGAAGGCCAGGACAGGGTGGAAGACACGCGTGAAAAGCCGCCGGTCACCGATACGTCCCAGGACAACTGAGACAAGGTTCTAGTTCGCGACGTCCGCCTCGACGATCCCGTGGCGAATCGCGAGGCGCGTGAGTTCCACGTCGTTGCGGACGGAAAGCTTGTCGTACAGGCGATACTTGTAGGTACTGACGGTCTTGGGGCTGAGCGATAGCAGTTGCGACATGTAGCGCGTGTCGTGGCCTTGAACCAGCATCATCATGACTTCCATCTCCCGGCACGACAGTTCGTCAAAAGGTGAACGGTCCGCGCCGGGTAACAGCGTCAGGGCCAGTTGCTGGGCAATATCGGTGCCGATATAGCGGCTGCCGTTGCAAACAGCGCGTATGGCGCCGACGAGTTCCACGGCATCGCAACCCTTGGTGAGATAACCCGACGCGCCAGCTTCCAGAAGCCGGGCCGGAAACGGGGCAACGGCATGCACGGTCAGGACGATGACTTTGACGTCCCGGCAGCGCCGTTGAAGGCGCCGGGTGGCTTCCAGGCCCCCCATGCCGGGCATGTTCACATCCATGAGCACCACGTCGGGGTTCTTTTCCCGGGCCAGGGTCAATGCGTTTTCGCCGGTTTCGGCCTCGCCCACCACCTCGATCCCGCGGGTGTCGCCCAGAATCCGTTTGATTCCGGTGCGAACCAGCCGATGGTCATCAACGAGCAGAACACTGATCATGTCGATTGGCCCCCTGAGTTCCGAAAACCAGCTATGGTCAAATCTTCCCAACTAGACGATCCACCCGTCAAGCGTGAAAGGCCTAAATCCGCTGGGTAAATTGCCCCAGTGTTTTGTAGGAAAATGCCGCTTTGTGAGGGCTTTCAGAGGCTTAGCAGGTATTCCCAGAACGCTTGTCAGATGCGGGTCTTGCCCAGAGTTGTGACAGAGCGATTCTTTTGTCGGAGCGGCTTCCAGCCGCGATTCCTCCACAAAGCCGCCGCCGCGGGTCAGGCGGTGCAGAAAGGCGGCGACCAGTCCCGACCTCTCCGCCACAGAGTCTGGAAACGGCCGTCGTGTGGCCCCACAATTCGTATTGACCGGAGAGGTGGCTGAGTGGTCGAAAGCGGCGGTCTTGAAAACCGTTGATCCGCGAGGATCCGGGGGTTCGAATCCCTCCCTCTCCGCCATATTTTCAAATACCTGCAAGTTCCCCACAAGAAAAGGGGAGGCCCTGGTCTTTCCAGAGGCCTCCCCGCTTGCTTGCAAATCCTTCTTTTTATTTCGAAAGGAGCCGCTATTTGCTGCGGCTTGAAAACCTGCTCAAACCGCTTGTTGCGGCCTGCGATAAACCAGTAATCCAGCTCCCACCAGTACGAAGGCCATGGCCAGCAGGCCGTAGAGGTTCAGGGTGGGGATGCCCGTGCCCGTGGTGACGGTACGGTTGGCGGTGATCGCCAGCAAAACGGGGCTGGTGTAGTTGAATGTGTCGTAAGTGAAGGGGAATGTGGGGGTGTCCAAACCATTCACATACCGGGCCAAACCGGTAATGGCGTTGCCCGTAATCGGCACGACCCCTTTGGCTTGTAGAGTCTCAGAATCCGGACCATAGGCATCGGCCACCGTGACCGTATAGGTGCCGGGTACGGCATAGGTATGAGTGAACGAGCCGGTGAAGGGCCCGCCGGGGGGGCCGAACAGTTGGACGTCGTTAACCGTGACTCCGTCACCCCAGTCAATCGCCGGGGGCAGTTCGTTACCATTGCCGTCATACTGCTGGACAAACGTAGCGCTGAACGCGGTGTATATGGTGTTTGCCAGCCAGGCGGTGGTTGTCTGTGTCCAACCCGCATCTGCATTAGGGTAAAAGCGGTTGGTGCCGGGGACCGTGACATCCATTTCAACATTCGAACCGCCGCCGGCTACCAGGCGACTGATGCGGATGCCGGTGGGCCGGCCATTGGCAAGGATGCTCATGCTCACCAGCAGCAGGGCCAGTAATGAGAACAGGGTCAGTAGTTTCGTCTTCATAGTCCCCTCCAAGGCTGTTTTCGTTGTTGGGCCGGGCCCAAGGATAACCCGTCCGATTAGTGCGTTCAAACGGGGGGTGGGACGGGCGAATCTTGCCATTCACCTTCCGCCAGACCGTGCCCTTAGTGGCCTCTCGGAGTTTCTAGCAGATCGGGAGAGTCAGATACAGGCTGGTACGGACGATCACTCACGCGGTTG
>SMWH01000133.1 GCA_004357005.1 Gammaproteobacteria bacterium | reverse complement strand
GTATAAAGGGTATATTTCGGCATTCTGATAGTCTGATGAATTCGCGGCTGGAAGGCCGCTCCTACGAAAGCCGCTCCTGCGGGAGTTCGCTCCTGCGAAAGCCGCTCCTGCGGGAGTTCGCTTCTGCGAAAGCCGCTCCTGCGGGAGCCCGCGATTCCTGTGAGACCGTCCCCACAGACAAACAGCGTAGAATTCTGAGCCATTGCGCCCCCCGGCGCCACACTGAAACACGACCATGCCCGTCAGCGTATTCGACCTGTTCAAAATCGGTATCGGACCCTCCAGTTCGCACACGGTGGGGCCCATGCGCGCGGCGCGCCTGTTTACCGACCGGTTGGCTGAAAACGACCTGCTGGACAAAACTGCACGCGTGACGGCGGAGCTCTTCGGATCCCTGGGCCTCACGGGTCGTGGGCACGGCACGGACAAAGCCGTCATGCTCGGGCTCGAGGGGGACATGCCCGATGAAGTGGATCCGGATTCGATACCGGAACGGCTCGGGCTGATCGCCGAGTCGGGCCGACTGCGACTGCGCGGCGAACGCGAGATCGATTTCCAGCCCAAGCGTGATCTGGTGTTCAACCGCGAGGCGGCCCTGCCCTATCACCCGAACGGCATGCACTTCGCCGCGTTCAACGAGGCGGGAGAAAAAATCTATGAACGTGAGTATTACTCCGTTGGCGGCGGCTTCGTGGTCAATGCAGATGAAGCGGCCCGGGACGAGCTCATCGTTCAAGACACCACCGCAATCGCGCACCCGTTTCGCACGGCCACGGAACTGCTGCGTATCTGCGCACGAAAGGAAATCACCATCGCCGAGGTCATGTTTGACAACGAACTGGCCTGGCGAAGCAAAGATGAGATCCGCGAGGGGCTGCGCAAAATCTGGTCGGCAATGAACGACTGCATGGAACGCGGGTTCCGCCAGGAAGGCGTGCTGCCGGGCGGGCTCAAGGTCAAACGCCGGGCACCCACGCTGTACCGCGAACTGTCCGACAAAGAGGATGGCGATGACGACGCGCTTTCCATCCTGGACTGGGTAAACCTGTTTGCCCTCGCCGTCAACGAAGAGAACGCCGCCGGCGGCAGAGTCGTTACGGCGCCCACCAACGGGGCAGCGGGAATTATCCCGGCGGTGCTCGAGTATTTCCTGCGCTTCTGCCCCGAGGCCCACGAGGAATGTGTCATCGATTTTCTGCTCACCGCAGGCGCCATCGGCATCCTGTACAAGGAAAACGCCTCGATCTCCGGAGCCGAAGTGGGGTGCCAGGGAGAAGTGGGCGTGGCCTGTTCGATGGCAGCGGGGGCGTTGGCGGCCGTCCGTGGCGGTACCATGGCGCAGGTGGAAAACGCCGCGGAGATCGGCATGGAGCACAACCTCGGGCTCACCTGCGACCCCATCGGCGGATTGGTGCAGATTCCATGCATAGAACGCAACGCCATGGGGGCAGTCAAAGCCATCAATGCCGCGCGCATGGCGCTGCAGGGCGACGGCAAACACCGCGTTCCCCTGGACAAGGTGATCATCACGATGCGGGACACCGGAAGGGACATGCAGACCAAGTACAAGGAAACCTCCCGCGGTGGTCTGGCGGTGAACGTCATCGAATGTTAATCGAAGCCCCGAAACTCAGAGTTTCCCCTGCTGCAAAAAGACGGCAGCAATGGCTGCCGCTTTTGAGCCGGGGACAACCAACGTTCCTTCGTTTCCGGAGATTGTTGCGAATGGCGCGCTTGAGCCAGGGACGACCAACGTTCCTTCGTTTCCGGAGATGGCTTGCGCCGGCGCACCTGAGCCGGCCACTATCACCCTTGGCCTTTTTCAGACGGCAGCTGCCGCTGCCGCGCTTGAGCCGGGCACTACCATCGTTCCTTCGTTTTCGGAGATTGTTGCGAATGGCGCGCTTGAGCCGGGGACGACCAACGTTCCTTCGTTTCCCGGGATTTCAATGGTGTCTGACACCATTGATCACAGCATTGATCGTGGTTTTTGGTCTCGCTTTCCTGGTTTCTCCTGTGGCGGCGAAGCGGCTTTACAAGTACCAGGACGAAGACGGGATCTGGCATTACAGCGACCGGGCACCGGATACTGATCTTCCCGTCGAATCCAAACCCATCCCGGTGAACAACAAGGCCAGGCTGCGGGTGCGTTCGGTTACGGACAAGACCCCGGCCGAGATCTGGTTCTTCAATGAGACTTACGGGCCCATGCAGATCCAGGCCACCCTGCACAAGTCCATGAACGTCACGACCACGCCATCACTGCCTCATTCCTTCGTGCACCCAGGGCACGGGGAACGCAAGCTGATCACCGTGGCGCCCCGGGACAAGCGCAAGAACTGGTCCTACGAATTGCATCAAACAGCGGTGCCCGGCGATCCCAGCGCCCGTCACGACAGGCGCGTCCTTTATCTGCCGCCGTTTCCCGTGGGAACCGGTTTTCTGATCAGCCAGGCTTTCGGCGGCGAATTCAGTCACACGGAACGCCACGCGCGTTATGCGGTGGACATCACGATGCCCGAGGGCACGCCCGTGCGCGCCGCTCGAGATGGCATCGTTATGGACGTGGAGCAGGACTTCTACGGCTCAGGACTCAATGTGAGCCAATACGCTCATCGGGCCAACAACGTGCGTGTCCTGCACGAGGACGGCACCATGGCCATCTACGCGCACTTGCGCTTCGAGGGTGTTCGCGTGCATCCGGGTTCGGTTGTCCTGGCGGGCGACATCATTGCTGAATCCGGCGCTACAGGCTACGCCAGCGGACCACACTTGCACTTCGCCGTGCAGCGAAACGCGGGCATGAAACTGGAGTCCGTACCCATCAAGTTCAGAGGACCCGACGGCAAAGCGGTGGTCCCGATGACGGGCAATTGGCTTTACGCGTCCGAGTGAATCCGCGCGGCCACGCGGGCGGGCCGGATGCTTTCGACCAGGTAGAGCGGGCGTTTCTTGCTTTCGTTGAAAAGCCGGCCCAGGTATTCACCGATGATGCCGATGGCCACCAGCTGAATCCCTCCCAGAAAAAGAATCACCACCATCAAAGACGGGTAGCCGGCGACCGGGTTTCCGTAGAACAGCGTGCGCACGATGATAACGGCGCCGTAGATGAATGCCCCGAACGCCGTGATCAGTCCCAGATAAGTAGCCAGCCTCAGGGGTGCCGTGGTGAAAGCCGTCAGACCATCCAGGGCGTAGTTCCACAACCGCCAGTAGCTCCATTTGGTGTTTCCGGCGATGCGCGGTTCACGGGTGTAGGGCACAGAGGTCTGCCGGTACCCGATCCACGCGAACAGCCCCTTGAGATAACGCTGCCTTTCACGTACGTGCTTGAGGGCATCCGCGGCCCGGCGGCTGAGCAAACGGAAGTCACCCGTGTCCGCCGGGATGCGAGGATTGCTGACCTTGTTCATGAGCCGGTAGAACATGGACGCGCTGACGCGCTTGGCCAGCGATTCGCCTTCCCGGCTCACCCGCGTGCCGAACACCACGTCATAACCCTCGAGCCAGCGGGCCACCAGTTCCGGGATGATCTCGGGCGGGTCCTGTCCGTCCGCGTCCATCACGATCACCGCGTCGCCGCCGGCGAGATCGATACCCGCCGTAAGCGCCATGTCATGACCGAAGTTGCGGCTGAGGGTGATCACGCCCACGCGCTCGTCTTTCGCGAGCAAATCGGAGAGCATCGCCGGTGTTGTGTCGGTGCTGCCGTCATCCACATAGAAAATGGTGGACGGGATATCGATCTGGTTGAGCACCGCGCTCAGCCGCGAATGAAAAGTGCCCAGCACCGCCTCTTCGTTAAAAACCGGCACGACGACACAGATATGGGAATGCTCAGCAGAAGTCATGAATGCGCGCCAGTTTAGCGCACCCACACAAGCCAGGAGAATTGTCGGTCTCGAAGCCCACACGAGTCCCGCGCCGGGGCCGGGAGAATCGGTGGCCGCGCCAACTGCCAGGGGCCCCGAGTTGAGGACCGGGGGGTCAATGGTCGCGCGAGTTGACACAAATCCCGTGTCGCGGACCGGAAGCTGATGATCAGACACGCCATCACGAGCCGTTTCCCGAACGCGGACCGCCGCCGGCAGGTGTTCCAGCTGGCCCTGCCCATCATCGGCGGAATGGTCTCCCAGAACGTGCTCAATATCGTGGATACGGCCATGGTGGGCACGCTGGGCGATGTGGCGCTGGCCGCGGTGGGGATCAGCAGTTTCGCCAACTTCATGGCGATGGCCATCATCCTGGGCATCTCCGCCGGGGTCCAGGCCATGGCAGCGCGGCGTATTGGCGAAGGCAGAACCTCGGAATCCGCCGTGCCCCTGAACGGCGGGCTGTTGCTCGCCGTCGGCATCGGGATACCCCTGTCGGCTGTGCTGATCGTCGCCACGCCCTCCCTGTTCCCCTATCTGAACGCGGACCCGGCGGTGCAGGCCACCGGCACGCCCTACCTGCAGATCCGAATGGCAGCCATGACCGGCGTAGCCATGAACTTTGCTTTTCGTGGTTACTGGAGTGCGGTGCATCTGACGCGCCTTTATATGGGCACGCTGATACTCATGCACTCACTCAACATTTTCCTCAACTGGGTCTTCATTTTTGGCAACCTTGGCGCCCCGGCACTGGGCGCGACCGGCGCCGGACTGGCGACGACGCTTGCCATTTACACCGGCACCGCCACCTATTTCATGCTGGCGCTCAAACATTCGCGCTCCAGTGGTTTTCTGCACGGCATCCCCAGTCGCGAGACCATGTTGACCATGATCCGTATTTCATTGCCCGCCAGCGTGCAACAACTGGCTTTCGCCGCGGGCATGGTGGTGCTGTTCTGGATCGTCGGACGTGTCGGCACGGGTTCACTGGCCGCCGCCAACGTACTGATGACGTTGACACTGGTGGGCATCCTGCCGGCACTGGGTTATGGGTTGGCGGCCGCATCGCTGGTCGGTCACGCCCTGGGCCGCGGTGATCCGGAAGACGCCCGGCGCTGGGCATGGAACGTCGCGATGCTTGCCGCATTGACGGGTCTGGGTCTGGGCGCGCCCGCCGTGTTCTTTCCCGATGCGATTCTGGGAATCTTCATCCACGAGCCTTCCACCCTCGAACTGGCGCGGGTTCCGCTGCAACTGGTCGGGGCGCTCATGTGGACGGAGGGCATCGGGATGGTGCTGCTGAACGCACACCTGGGCGCCGGCGACACAAAACGGATCATGTTCGTTACCGTCATCCTCCAGTGGCTGTTGTTCCTGCCCGCCGCTTATCTGGTGGGCCCGGTTCTGGGCTACGGTTTGCTGGCTATCTGGATTGCCAACGGCATCTATCGTATATGTCAGACAATCATCACCGCGGTTTTGTGGGAACGCGGCGCCTGGCAGCACGTCGAGGTCTGATGTGGCTGACAGCAAAACCGCTATCAACGAAGCCAAGCAACGGTTGCGCCGGGGAGACAAAGCGGGCGCCGCGCGCGTTCTGCAATCCCTGATCGACGCCGAACCGGACAACACCCACGCCCTGGTTTTGCTGGGAATCCTCCGGGAACGCACGGGGAACGCGCCGGCGGCGGAACAATATCTGAGTCGCGTCCTTGCCTCGAACAGCCTCCCCGTGTCTCAACGCGCGGAGGTGCTGATGCATCTGGGTCGCGTGCTCAACCGCCTTGAGCGACGCGACGAAGCCCTGACCGCCCTGGCGGAAGCCGCACAGCTTCAACCGGATTCAGTGCGCCCGCTGCGCGGCCTGGCCGATGCTCTCCACGGAGCGCACCGGGCCGGGGAGGCTCTCGAGATCTATGAGAAAGCCCTGACGCTGGATGCGGCTGATTGGCGCACCCTCAACAACCTGGCATTGGCCCTTCTGACGCTGGAGCGTCCCGTTGACGCGGAACGACAGCTGAGGGCGGCAGTGAACGCAGCACCCAGCGAAGCCACCTGTCTCAACAATCTGGGCGAGGCCCTGTTGCGCCAATTCAAGGCGTGTGAAGCGGTCGAGGTGTATGACCGGGCCCGATCGATGGAACCCGCCAATCCCATGGCCCTGCTGGGACACGCACGGGCGCTGGCGGCAGCGGGCCAGTTGCCCGAGGCGGAGGAAGCGGCGAGCAAGCTGCCCCCGGGCCTGCCTTTTCCCGGCGCCGAAACCGCCTACGTGTCCTGGCAACTCCAGCGCTTCGCCGCCTGCGACTGGGAAGACTACGACGCAACCCTGATGCGCATTCGCGAACTCACGATGACCGCGCTGGATCAGGCCACCTCCGCAAAGGCCCCTGACACAGCAAGGGTTCCCGCGCTCAAACCCCTGGCGGCTCTGGAGTGTTACCCGGAAGACACGCCATTGTGTAACGCCATCGCCCGGGCCTGGTCCGTCGCTACCCGCGACCACGTGGGCCACGGCGAAACGCCGCAGTTGCCGGATACGAATGGGCGTATTCGCATCGGTTACGCATCGCCGGACTTCCGCGTCCATCCGGTGGCCTTTCTGATGCGCGATCTTTTCGCTCACCACGACAAGGACCGCTTCGAAGTCTTCGCCTATGCCCTGCGGGCACCGGATGATAGCGGACTAGTCCGCTCGATCCGGGAAGCGGCGGATCATTTCGTGGACCTTTCCGGGGACGACGATGCCACCGCGGCCGAACGCATCCGGGCGGATCGGCTGCATGTGCTGATAGACGCGGCGGGCTACACCGCCGAAGCCCGACCGGCGGTACTGGCTGCCCGGCCCGCGCCGATACAGGTGAGTTACCTGGGGTTTTTTGGGAGCCAGCAGGCGGACTGGATCGATTATCTGGTCGCCAACGACACCCTGGTCCCCGCGTCCAGAGAAAAGAACTACAGCGAGACCATGGTCCGTATCGAACCCACGCCCTTTGCCATCGATGGCTTTGGCGATGCCCCGACGGGCATGACGCGTTCGCAAGCAGTCCTGCCCGATGATGCGGTGGTGCTGTGCTG